>NZ_DKSP01000037.1:0-16856 GCF_002472745.1 Sphingobacterium sp. UBA7253
AGAAGCTCCGAATGAGTACCGCTTCATATCCGTCGATAATTCCTATAAATACCGAAGTTGTCCTATGCTTTTCATTGTCTAATTCCAGTTTATTCCGCATTTGTTTTTCTCTGTATCCATATCGCTTTATTGCCAATAGGTTTAATATCGTCTTTGCTAAAGATTAAAAGATTTTAAGTAAAACGATCCGCTGTTTTTGTTAGCTTTATATGGATTATTGTCCATTTTATGAAGGGCATTCAGATTAACTTAAAGGATAACTAAAACAAAAAAATATGAACATTGAAGATCTGAGAGAATATTGTTTGTCTATTGGGCCAGTTATGGAGGAGACGCCATTTGGTCCGGATACACTGGTATTTAAGGTTGGTGGCAAGATTTTTTTATTGGTGGGACTGGATCAGATTGATGAGCTTCGGTTTAATGTGAAGTGTAATCCGGAGTGGGCAATTGAACTGCGTGAAAGGCATGAACACACAGTGCTTCCGGGGTATCATATGAATAAAAAGCATTGGAATACCATTATTGCTAATCGGGAACTTGATGATAGAAAGCTTGAAGAGTTAATTTTGCATAGCTATCAACTTATTGTCGAAAGCCTGCCTGTGAAGATTAGACAAGAAATAAGTGGGCGCTAAGTGTGGTTTACGTGTAAAGAATTAGTTGCTTGGTGCATAAAAGGTATTAAAAGGGCTGTTTTTGGAGCGAGGAATAGTAGCTTTGCTAACTCGATGTATCGCTCAATAACATCGATCATTAAATTTACACTAAATATTATTTTTATGAAACGAACACGAAATTACTCGTGGTTAATCTGTTTTATGCTTCTTTTCAGTTTGGGAAGTTGTATAAAGGAAGAAGCGCTAAATATGGAAGCGGATATTGTCGGTGTTCATGCCGATGAAGATGTCTTCTTGCTGAACCCGGTCATCTCAAATACGCAAGT
The DNA here is from genome assembly GCF_002472745.1 of Sphingobacterium sp. UBA7253. Lineage (NCBI taxonomy): Bacteria > Pseudomonadati > Bacteroidota > Sphingobacteriia > Sphingobacteriales > Sphingobacteriaceae > Sphingobacterium > Sphingobacterium sp. UBA7253. The sequence continues at coordinate 947 of NZ_DKSP01000037.1, forward strand.
TACACTTTATCTTCAGCCCAATATTCATGATCTTACCAAGTTGAATATGACTTTTGACCTGACTCCTGGTGCCTCGATTGAGCTTTTGAAGGATTCTTTGAAAATGCCGGTCGGAACTCAGGATATGAATAAAGTAATTGTTGATGAATTGCTAAAAAACGGCGTATATTATAAAGTTACGTCCGAAGATCATCAGTTTACAAAGAACTACCTGATTAAAATTGTGAAAACAGATGGTGGATTTGTTCCAACAGAATATGGCTTTGAAGATACGGCGATCGATAAAGATGATAAATACACCATATTTTACAATAAAATTGATGGCCAGGATTTCTATAATTGGGCTTCCGGAAATCCAAGTTTCTCCTTGACATTGAGCTTGGGAGGAGGTACAAAGGAGCCCGAGTCATATCCTACTAAAACGAGTTCGGATGCACATTCAGGATCGAAAGCGGCTTTATTGGAAACGAAGTTGACCGGTGCTTTTGGGGCGATGTTCAAGAAACCTATTGCTGCCGGAAATCTTTTTATAGGAGCGTTTGATACGGGGCCTGTATTGACAGATCCACTTTCGGCAACGCAGTTTGGTCTTCCTTTCAATCAGATACCGTTGGTTTTGGAAGGTTACTATAAATATAGTCCTGGCGCGACGGTGACGGACGAAAACATGAAGCCGGTCAATACCAAAGATTCCTGTGATATCTATGCGGTTTTTTATAATCGCAAGCAGCTGATGGATTCGGAGCCTGATCCGAAGAAGAAAGTTTCCTATTTGACCGGACATAATATTTTGAAAGATCCAAGTATAGTGGCTATAGCCAGGCTGGAAAATGGTGGCGCAACAGCGACCAATGGTTTTGTCAAGTTTACATTGCCATTTAAGTACACGGCGAAAGTAACTGATGCTGACGTTGCCAATTTGGATTATAGCATTGCTATTGTGATGTCTTCGAGTAAATATGGTGATAATTTTATTGGTGCTGTCGGTAGTAAGTTAACGGTGGATGATCTCAAAATTGTAACGAAGAAATAATGAAAATGATAAAATATACAATCGCAGTGGCTGCGATGGTTTTGATAGGGTCTGTTGCAAATGCGCAGGAAAATACATCGGGTGAAAGTAAATTAGGTTTTGATGTGATGGTTGGCAGTAAGATCGGCGGAGCCGCACCGCTTTCATTGCCACGTGAGATCCGAAAAATTAAAAGCTATAATCCGAATGTTCCCTTTTTTGTCGGAACAAGGGCAAACTATCGTATTGATCCCAAATGGGGAGTATCTTTGGGACTCGTCTTCGAAGGAAAGGGAATGGATACGAAAGCGACTGTTAAAGGATACAAGACGACATTCAATGCTGTGAATGATGCAAAAGAGGAGTTGAGAGGTTATTATACGGGTGATATTACAACTAAAGTGCATAATCTGTATCTGTCTGTGCCGATTCAAGCGACTTATCAGCTTTCAAATCGTTGGAATGTGCAGGCAGGTCCTTATATTTCTTTTGCGGTAAAAAAGGAATTCTATGGCGAGGCTTACAATGGCTATCTTAGACATGAAGAACCTACTGGAAATAAAATTGTTGTGGATAATGCCGATTATGATTTCTCGGAAAGTGTTAGGAGTATTGATGTTGGTATGAGTTTGGGAGCCCATTATGCTATTGACAAAAGATTTTTTGCGTTGGCACAGTTGGATTATGGCTTCAATAATATTATGAAAACCGGATTTGAAAGTATTAGTTTCGGATTGCATAATATCTTTATGAATGTTGGTATAGGTTATAAATTGAAATAGCTTTCATATCCGTAAAAAAGAAATGGCCGATTCTAGGATCGGCCATTTCTTTTTTATATGCTGTTCTGCTCATTTAAACCAATTTAAATGATGCGGAGTTTTACATTTTTAATCCGATTTCTCTTAAGCGTTCATCCAGGTACTGACCAGCGGTATAATCTTCGTAGACTTTCGGGTGTTCTGCATCGATGCAGGAATCTAATGAAGCCAAACTCATGGCGGATTTTGGGTGTAAAAAGAAAGGAATAGAAAAACGGGAAGTGCCCATTTTTTCACGTGGCGGGTTTACTACGCGATGCGTAGTGGATTTCAACTTATTGTTTGTTAACCGTTGCAACATATCACCCACATTGATGACGATATCTTCACCTTTGGCTTTGATAGGGAACCATTCTCCGTCTTTTGTCAATACTTCAAGTCCATCCGCACTAGCCCCAATCAATAAGGTGATGAGGTTGATATCTTCGTGAGCGCCTGCACGTACAGCATCTGGAGATAAGGCATCCGGATCGCTGATTGGGAAGTAGTGTATTGCACGTAGAATAGAATTACCGTTGATAACATATTTTTCAAAGTAATCTTCTTCCAGATCGAGGTAGGTAGCAATCGCTTTTAATAAGTCCCGGCCTGTATCTTCTAATTTTTTATAGACCTCAGCTGTCACACCATTAAAGCGAGGTATTTCAGCCACTTCAGGATTGTCCGGAAAATCAGCTTTGGAGTATTCTTCACCAACGATCGTTTGACCGCGTTGCCAAAATTCCTTTAAATCAGGAGTCTTCGCATCTTTCGCTTTTTCTCTTCCTTTTGCTGTATAGCCACGTTGACCTGCAAGTTCTGGAAATTCATATTTTTCCTTCGTCTCGGTCGGCAAACCAAAAAACTCAGGCACTACCTGATATAATTCTTCAATCAGCTCTTTTGATAAGCCATGATTTGCAATCGTTACAAAGCCCGTTTCGTTAAAAGCCTTGCCAATATCTTGGATGAATTGATTTCGTTGTTCTTGGGTTCCTTGAGTATAATGTAGCAAGTCCAAGCGAGGTATGTTTACTAAAGCCATACGGTGTTGATGTTTGTTCAGGACAAAGTTAACGGAATTAATTTTGATTATTAAACAGGGGCTGTTAATAAAAGTTTTGTGTTTTGTTTTATTTAGTTGTATTTCAGTGCTTAAAAGTTTTCCACATTTTCTATTATTGGCAAATTCAGCGAAGAAATATGAAGCGCAGTCATGCTGACGAATATATGACAAAATTTATATTTTGGATCTTGTTATTCTGATTACTAACTGGTATATTTGTTATGCAAGCATAATAAATAGCTTGTGAGTACGCTTATGAACCAAAATCAGACAATCGACTATTTTTTAAAAACAGGCTGGCAGACAATTGCCAATAAATATAATCAAATTGCTTCGCAGTACGGTTTTACCCAGGCCGCAGGTTATATTTTGATTAACATTCATAAAGAGGGTACACCTGTTTCTCAGATTGCAAATTTGACAGGAGTTAAAACAACTAGTTTGTCTCGGGTGTTGAATAATTTGGAGTCATTGGGATTTATATACCGTGAGACGAGTGAGACCGACAAGAGGTCAGTAAAAGTATACTTGACTGAATTGGGTCGGGAGAAAAGAAGAATTGCCAAGGATGTGGTGCGTAATTTCAATCAATACTTAGCGGATAATTTTTCAGAAAATGAACGTGATCAATTGATTGCTTCTTTAGCGAAACTCAATGAGCTTGCAACCAGTTACAAGGAAGAAGTAATCGTTTAGAAGTTAAACCAAATGTACAGAAGTGCATAATAAATATGTTATGATGAACAGAAATATTAGAAAAGTGGCGGTTCTCGGTTCGGGTGTTATGGGCTCGCGAATTGCTTGTCATTTTGCTAACATTGGTGTTGAGGTTTTATTGTTGGATATCGTTCCACGTGAACTGCTGCCAGCGGAACAAGCCAAAGGTCTCACGCTGGAGAGTAAGGTTGTTCGGGACCGAATTGTCAACAGCTCCCTAGAAACGGCTTTAAAAACAAACCCTTCGCCAATTTATAGCAAGTCATTTGTCAGACGTATCAAAACAGGTAATTTTGATGATAATCTAAAAGACATTGCTCATGTGGACTGGATCATAGAGGTTGTTGTTGAGCGACTTGATGTTAAAAAGTCTGTTTTTGAGCGTGTTGAGCAATTTCGTAAACCAGGAACATTGATTACTTCCAATACTTCTGGTATTCCTATTCATTTAATGACAGCGGACAGAAGTGAAGATTTTAAAGATCATTTCTGCGGTACACACTTCTTCAATCCGCCACGCTATCTTCCTTTATTGGAGGTTATTCCCACACCGCACACGAAGCCTGAGGTCGTTGACTTTATTCTTCATTTTGGCGATAAGATGCTGGGAAAATCTGTTGTATTATGTAAAGATACACCTGCATTTATTGGTAATCGTATCGGTGTTTATTCGATGTTGGCAGTTACTCATTTGGTAGAACCTCTTGGGTTGACAGTGGAAGAGGTCGACAAATATACCGGTCCTGCAATGGGGCATCCTAAATCGGCAACTTTTCGTACGGCTGATGTTGTAGGGCTTGATACCCTGGTGAATGTTGCCAATGGACTCGCACAAAATGCGCCTGAAGATGAAGCCAAGGGTGTCTTTCAACTTCCAACATTCATCAGTAAGATGGTAGAGAATAAATGGTTGGGTGAGAAAACCAAGAAAGGGTTTTATGAAAAAGTAAAAGCTGCCGATGGTAATTCGGAGATTTTGTCTCTAAATCTAAAAACACTGGAATTTGGTTCACAGCAAAAAGTGAAATCAGCAACTTTGGAAGCCACCAAGCCTGTGGAGGATATCCGCAAGCGGATGAAAGTATATGAACAAGGGGGAGATAAAGCGGCGGAACTTTTCCGTGCCATGCATTATCCATTGTTTGAATATGTATCTCGCCGTGTTCCCGAAATTACAGATGACTTCTTCCGCATTGATGATGCCATGCGTGCTGGATTTGGTTGGGAGTTAGGACCATTTGAAGTATGGGATGCGCTAGGTGTCCGAGAGACCTTAGCTAAAATTAAGGCCGAAGAAAAACGACTTCCAGGTCAGGATGGGGAGGTTGCTTCCTGGGTACACGAGATGTTGGAAGCGGGATGTGAATCATTCTATAAAATTGAAAATGGTGTACGTCACTATTATGATATTGCGACCAAATCTTATAAAGCTATTCCCGGAACGGAAGATCTGATCGTATTGGATCATATTCGGGAAAGTAACACAATCTGGAAAAATACGGGGGTTTCTATTATTGATCTTGGCGATGGTATCATTAACTGTGAATTTCATACCAAGATGAATACCATCGGCGGCGATGTTATCCAGGGCTTGAATAAAGCTATTGATCTCGCTGAAAAGGAATATCGCGGTTTAGTGGTGTCCAATGATGGGAAGAACTTTTCTGCTGGCGCCAACATTGGAATGATTTTCATGATGGCCGTAGAACAGGATTTTGATGAATTGAATATGGCAGTCCGTGCCTTTCAAAATACATCCATGCGCTTACGCTATTCGTCAATACCTGTAGTCGTTGCGCCATTTCAAATGACCCTCGGTGGGGGCTGTGAATTCTCCATGCATGCTGATTTTGTGCAGGCTCACGCCGAAACCTATATGGGCTTGGTTGAACTTGGCGTTGGTGTTATTCCCGGTGGCGGTGGAACCAAAGAATTTACACTACGTGCCTCGGAGGAATTTAAGGAGGATCAGATTGTTCAGAACACCTTGAAAGATAAATTCCTGACCATTGGGCAGGCGAAAGTTTCGACTTCTGCTTATGAAGCCTATGAACTCGGCTATTTGCAGAAAGATAAATTTGCAATTACAATGAACCGTGCCCGCCTTTTGGCAGATGCCAAAGCAAAGGCATTGGAATTGGCTGATGCGGGTTATATTCAGCCTGCTCCACGCAATGATATCAGGGTTTTAGGAAACCAAGGATTGGGGATCGTGTATGTGGGGGCTTCGTCGATGCGTGAAGGTAATTATATCTCTGATTATGATCGAAAGATCTCAGAAAAACTAGGCTGGGTGATGTGTGGTGGAAATTTATCGTCACCGACCGAAGTATCTGAACAGTATCTACTGGATCTTGAACGTAAAACTTTCCTCGAGCTTTGTGCCGAACGCAAAACGCTTGAAAGGATTCAATTTATGCTGACCAAGGGTAAGCCTTTACGGAACTAAAAATCACTACTCACGAAAAAAATAAAAATAATGGAAGCATACATAGTAGCAGGATTTCGTACAGCAGTAGGCAAAGCGCCGCGGGGAGTATTTCGCTTCATGCGGGCGGATGATTTAGCCACGGATGTTATTAAACATCTTGTATCCACTGTGCCAAATTTAAATAAAGAAGATATAGACGATGTCATCGTTGGGAATGCGATGCCGGAAGCGGAGCAGGGACTCAATATGGCTCGTTTCATTTCACTGATGGGATTGGATACGGATAAGGTCCCGGGAGTAACCGTTAATCGGTACTGCGCTTCAGGTTTGGAGACTATTGCAACAGCGGTCGCAAAGATCAAGACTGGCATGGCAGATGTTATTATCGCCGGTGGGGTAGAGGTGATGTCCGGAATGCCCTTTGGAGGTTGGAAAATTGTTCCTAATCCTGTCGTAGCAAAAGAGCATCCCGATTGGTATTGGGGTATGGGATTGACTGCCGAAGCTGTAGCCAAAGATTACAATGTCTCACGTGAAGATCAGGATGCTTTTGCACTTAAATCAAATCAAAAGGCAGTTGCAGCTATTCAAAATGGTCATTTGAAAGATGGTATTGTGCCTATCACCGTAAAGGAAAATTACTTGAAAGACGGCAAGATTGCAACGCGTGAATATGTCGTTGATACGGATGAAGGTCCTCGAGCTGATACTTCCCTGGAGGCTTTAGGGAAATTAAAACCAGTTTTTGCAGCGAATGGTTCCGTGACAGCAGGGAATTCCTCACAAACTTCTGATGGGGCTGCATTTGTCTTGGTGATGTCTGAAGCAAAAGTGAAAGAGCTTGGTGTAAAACCTATAGCAAAGCTCGTTAGTTTTGCTGTAGCAGGTGTTCCACCTCGCATTATGGGTATTGGACCTATCTATGCCATACCCAAGGCTTTGGCAAGAGCCGGTCTTAAAAAGGAAGATATTGATCTCTTTGAGCTGAATGAAGCTTTCGCCTCTCAATCGCTAGCCGTAATTCGTGAACTTGGATTAGACGAAGAGAAAGTAAATGTCAATGGCGGTGCCATCGCTTTAGGGCATCCTCTTGGATGTACAGGAGCTAAATTGACGGTCCAAGTCTTAAACGAGTTGAAACGCAGAGGCAAAAAATATGGCATGGTGACGATGTGTGTCGGAACTGGTCAAGGAGCTGCTGGTATTTTTGAGTTATTGGACTAAAATTAGCCGCTAAGAATAGCAATATAAACGAAATATGGATCTCTGATCTCATAACGCATAGAAGTATTTAAAAACATGGTGGACAGTAGCGTCACTAAGCAGTGATTATCTGGTCCATATAAATCTAAAAAGACAATGAGCGAAAATAAAGCAATTAAAGGCGGAGAGTTCGTGATTAGAGAGACTCCCTATACAGCCGTTTTTATTCCGGAAGAATTTGATGAAGAAGCCAAAATGATTCGTCAGACCTGCTTGGATTTCTTGGATACGGAAGTATTGAACAAGCTGGACCGTATCGATGCGCAAGAAGAAGGACTTATGCCTAGTTTGATGGATAAGGCCGGTGAACTGGGGATGTTGGGTGTTTCTATTCCCGAAGAATATGGTGGTTTCGGCAAGAATTTCAACACTTCTATGCTTGTTGCCGATGCGGTAGGTGGCGGGTTTTCTTTTGCTGTCGCATTGTCTGCTCATACGGGAATCGGTACGCTGCCTATTTTGTATTATGGTAATGATGCCCAAAAGGCAAAATATGTTCCAAAGCTTGCTACCGGTGAATGGAAGGCGTCGTATTGTTTGACAGAGCCCAATGCTGGGTCGGACGCAAATTCGGGCCGTACTTCCGCAAAATTAAATGCCGAGGGGACACATTATTTGATCAACGGGCAAAAAATGTGGATTACAAACGGTGGTTTTGCAGATATCTTCATCGTATTTGCAAAAATCGATGATGATACAAACCTGACGGCATTTATTGTCGAGAAAGACTTTGGTGGCATCACGATGAATCCTGAAGAACATAAATTGGGTATCAAGGGATCTTCAACACGTCAGATCTTTTTCAACGATTGCGCCGTTCCTGTAGAGAATATGCTTTCTGATCGTGAAAATGGATTTAAGATTGCTGTAAATATCCTGAATATTGGTCGTATAAAACTGGGCGCTGCCACGATCGGTTCGGCACGTATGGTGATCAACCATGCGGTGCAGTACGCCAATGAACGTGTGCAGTTTAATCTGCCGATTTCTAAATTTGGCGCCATTCGTTATAAGCTGGCTGAGATGGCAACACGTTTGTTTGCTGTGGAGTCGGCATCGTATCGTGCCGGTCAAAATATTGATGATGCCTACGATGCATTGATTGCCGGCGGGATGGATGAAGCAAAAGCAAAATTGAAGTCGGTGGAGCAGTTTGCAATTGAGTGTGCTATCATCAAAGTATGGTGCTCGGAGATGTTGGATTATGTGGTAGACGAAGGGGTACAGATTTATGGTGGAATGGGGTACTCAGCAGATGCGCCAATGGAACGCGCTTATCGGGATTCACGGATCAACAGGATCTTTGAAGGTACGAATGAAGTGAATCGATTGCTTGTCGTTGACATGCTGTTAAAACGGGCCATGAAGGGTGAATTGGATCTGATGGATCCTGCGCAAGCTGTAGCCGGAGAGCTTCTCGCTATTCCGGATTTTGGTGAAGAGGACGATGCACCTTTTGCTGCAGAAAAGAAAATTGTGGCAAACCTTAAAAAAGCAGGATTATTGATTGCGGGAGCAGCAGTGCAAAAATTGATGATGTCTCTTTCCAAAGAAGAGGAAATCCTCATGAATATTGCAGATATTATCGGGTATGTTTATATCACCGAGTCAGTTTTGTTGCGCGCAGAAAAATTGCTGCATACAGGATCTGATAAAGCAGACTATGCAAAAGATATGGCTAAGATCTATCTGTATGGCGCTATTGATAAAATCAGCGCTGCCGGTAAAGAAGCATTATATTCTTTTGGTGAAGGTGATGAACTGAATATGATGTTGGTTGGTTTGCGCAGATTCACGAAAGCACAGCCATTTAATGTGAAAGATGCACGTCAGCGAATCGCAAAGAAATTGATAGATGAGAATAAATATTGTTTTTGATTGATAATAGATTATTGGTTTTGGTTGATGGCCGGAGAGAAATCTTCGGCCATTTTTGTGTTACAATCCTAGAAAGTCACTGTAATTATGCTAAATTTAACCTTTTAAACCCTAACCATTATATGACATCTTCAAGATCATTTACATTTACAGAAGACTGGGTAGTCGTCATTTTGGGGATCGCTACCATATTTCTCGCACTCTCAGGAATTGTTGCGCCAGTACCTGGTTTTTCGTGGAGTAATTCCGCCGAACTCGTCACAACGGTTTTCGACCCGACAAATTTAATGAAGCTTTTTGAGCAGTTTATTTTTGTATTCGTTACCGCGATATTGGGTGCCTTTCTTTTGGGGAAATCTGTAAAACATTTATTCGTTGTATTTCCTGTTGTATTTATCCTTACCGTATTTGCATTGGTGCTGGCAGGGAATGCAACGGTTAAAGAATACAATCTCGAAGCTGTAATTTTTAGTTTGATTATCGGTTTAGTCATCAGCAATTGCTTTAAACTGCCGAATTGGTTTAAAGAGGCGCTCAGTACCGAGCTGTATGTCAAGATAGGCCTAATTCTGCTCGGGACTACCGTGATCTTCGGGGATATCCTGAAAGCGGGATCCTTGGGACTTATTCAAGCGCTGGCTGTCGTATTGTCTGTTTGGTACTTTGCGTTCTGGATCTGTAAAAAATTAAAGATTGACAAGGAGATGTCGCTGATGCTGTCGAGTGCAGTATCTATTTGTGGTGTTTCCGCAGCGATAGCAACTTCGGGAGCAATCAAAGGCGATAGCAAAAAGCTTTCCTATGTCATTTCACTGGTCCTTATTACAGCGATTCCAATGATGATTTTCATGCCTTATATGGCGGAGTGGATGGGCTTGTCGCAAGAAGTTACCGGTGCTTGGCTCGGCGGGAGTATTGATACAACTGGTGCTGTCGTGGCTTCAGGTTCGCTGGTAGGAGAAGAAGCGTTGAAGATCAGTACCATTGTGAAATTTTCCCAAAACGTATTGTTGGGGCTGGCTGCTTTTGCAATCAGTATTTATTGGACTTATGCGAAATCGGTTGATGATGAAACCAAGCGGGATAAGCCTACGCTAAAAATTATATGGGAACGTTTCCCGAAGTTTGTGTTGGGATTTGTATTTGCATCGCTGCTCTTTTCATTCGTGATATCTCCCGAGAAGATTGATGCCGTCAAAGGAAGTTTGAAAAATTTACAGGGCCTCTGGTTTACCTTGGCATTTACATCCATTGGTTTGGAAACGAACTTTAAGGATCTTTTTGCTCAAGATAACAAGAAACCGCTATATGCTTTTCTGATTGCGCAGACTTTTAATGTTATTATTACCTTATTGATTGCTCTGGTGCTATTTCGCTAAGACGGTAAGTGTTTCAAGGTGAAATAGATCGTTAAAATATGACTGTAAAGATGGCCGTCTAACTAGGACGGCTTTTTTTATGCTTTTTCATCAAGGGTTTATGCGTGAATTTTTTTCTGATTCGTAGCACAGATCTTCGTTTTTTATAAAATCGCTTGCTTCTTGATTTTCGCTGGATTGTTGGTGATTAGGATGGCTGCCTTCATGATTTTTTTCATGCTGAAAGAAATTCGAAGCACTTTTTATTTGCTTTAAGTGTCTTAAAATTAAGGTTTAATGGCTTTTTTTAAAAAATATATCATTAAATCTATCAAATTAGTAGTCTTTTAAAAAATATTTATATATTTGTATCGTTATCTGATTTACAGATAAATAGGAAGGCGGGCAAAAAGGACTGACTTGATTATGAATCGAACTAGCCATGAAATTGATTTTATAAAAAAGAAATGTGATGAAAGTTGTTTGAAATTGCCGCCTGATAAGTGCATATACGGATTCGTTTATGCAGCAGGAAATAAAAGAAAATAACAAGATAAAAAGAATGAAACAAAATTACTCTCCAAAAACAAATTTATTGGTTGCTTCGGTAGAAGGATCTGTTGTTACCCTAAAAAGTGACAAGAAACGAATGTGTTGTTAAAATTTCTCTCTTACACTCTCTTATATTAGAAAAGGGAAGCCGAGGCTTCCCTTTTACAAAGTTTTAACAATGAAGCAAGTATCGATTGGCGTTGGCACTTGTTTTAGATTCACCATTAAACTGAATAAATTTATGAAAAAAAATGCTATTTTTCGAATTAGCGTCATTTTTAGCTTGCTTTTAACAGGTTCTTACCATACCTACGCGCAAGTAGAAAACCCTAAACCTATTATAAATGCCTCGTTAACAGGTACCGTAATTGACGCCGTAACAAAAGAGCCCCTGCAAGGCGTAACGGTTCAGTTGGAGGCCGTTACACACCAGGTGAAAACCGACAGTAAAGGCGTTTTCCAGTTTGTAACTGGACAAAAATTGCCATTTTCATTGATCGTATCCATTGTTGGTTATCAAACTCGTCATATCGTGGTGGACCATTCTCCAGCAGTGATTGAGCTTACCCCACGATTGGAAGCATTGGATCAAGTAGTGGTCACCGCACGCCGTCGTAAGGAGCAGTTACAGGATGTTCCGATTCCCGTATCGATTATTCGTGGCGCTGCATTGGAGGATGCAGGGGCATTTAATGTCAATCGACTGAAAGAGCTTGTACCTACAGTTCAGTTATATGCATCGAATGCACGTAATACGACGCTTAATATCCGGGGACTGGGCTCAACTTATGGCCTCACCAATGATGGTATCGATCCTGGTGTAGGATTTTATCTTGATGGTGTATATATCGCCCGCCCTGCCGCGACTTGGCTGGACTTTATTGATATCGACCAGATAGAGGTGCTACGTGGACCTCAAGGTACACTCTTTGGAAAGAATACAACAGCAGGTGCATTTAATATAACCTCACGTTTACCACAATTCACACCAGAGGCCAATGTGGAAGTCAGCTACGGAAACCAAGGTTTTATTCAGGCGAAGACTTCAATCTCGGGGCCATTGGCCAAAAACCTGGCTGCGAGAGCTTCTTTCTCTGGCACACAGCGGGATGGAAACTTGTTTAATGTACATACCAATAGGAAGATCAATGATATCAACAACCTGGGCTTTAGAGGGCAATTGCTGTTTACCCCAACCGAGAATATCAAACTGGTGCTTTCGGGTGATGTGTCATCACAAAAACCCGATGGTTACGGCTGGGCGGTTGCCGGAGTTGTAAAAACACAGCGTGCAGACTACAGACAATTTGATGCAATTATTAAAGATCTGGGCTACGAGTTGCCTTATAAAAGTGCCTTCGAGCGTAAGATAGATTTGGATACGCAATCTAAAGCTGATAATAAATTGGGTGGGGTCGCATTGAATGCCGATATCAAGATTGGAGAAGGGACACTGACCTCAACCTCTGCGTGGCGGACATGGACATGGGTCCCGCTCAATGACCGCGATTATTTAGGACTTCCGGTATACACCGTTTCAGCAGGTAATTCCGTCCATAACCAGTGGTCACAGGAGTTCAGATACTCTGGAAAAATCAGTGAAAAGGTTAGCGGGGTTGTCGGTTTATTTGGCCTTTGGCAGGATCTGGGCACAGATCCCGTACATACCGAAGAAACAGGATCTGCCTTTTGGCGTTTTCAAAAAAGCTCTACCAGTGCTTTGTGGCAGACACCGGGATTATTTGACAATTTTGGAATCAAGACCGTTTACGGGATTAAAAGCACAAGCTTGGCAGCCTATACACAGATTGATTGGGCTGTGACGCCAAAATTACATATCCTCCCAGGGCTGCGCTACAATTACGATAAAAAGGTGGCCAACTACGATAGGCAGACCTATGGTGGTTTGCAGACCTCAGATCCCGCCCTGCTTGCCTTAAAGAACGGTGTATATACCAATCAGACTTTTGATGTCAATGCGGATGCAGACAATTTCTCTGGTCAACTCTCCGCAAGATATCGCTTCAATCCAAAGATAAATGCTTACGCAACGTATTCCATCAGCTATAAACCTGTCGGTATCAACGTCGGCGGATTGCCGACAGCCAATGGAGCAGTGTTGCTGGATCTCGCCGAAGTAAAACCTGAGGCTGTCCGTCATAAGGAAATTGGTGTGAAGACGAATCCAACACGCAATTCACTGCTCAATCTGACCGTCTACCAAACGGATATCAAAGACTACCAGACCCAAGTGCAGACTCCTGAACCAGGGGTGAACCGTGGTTATCTGGCCAATGCCGAGAAGGTGCGTGTAAAGGGTGTTGAATTGGATGGAAACATCAACATCGGACATTTTCTCCGATTGAATGGAGCACTGGCCTATACAGATGCCAAGTATGTCAAATTTACCAATGCACCTGTCCCTTTAGAAGAGGTTGGCGGAGCTCAGGCTTTTAAAGATATTTCTGGTGGCGTCCTTCCTGGTGTTTCCAAATGGTCCTGGTCGCTGGGTGGCGAAGCGAATAAAAGCGGTAAGCTGATCGGGCTTAATGGATCTTACTTTTTAGGTGCAGACCTATTTCACCGTTCTAAATTTTCGTCCAGTTCTTCACCATCCCAATACCTAAATATTGATGCCTATTCGGTCTTGAACGCCAGGCTAGGATTCAGGGGATCGAATGGTATTTCGGTGTTTGTGTGGAGTAGAAATCTAACAAATAAAGATTACTACGAGCAGTTGCTGGCGGCACCTGGAAGTTATGGGCAATACGCAGGTGTAGTTGCAGATCCGAGGACTTACGGCGTTACACTGCGATACAATTGGAAACAAGGGAATTAAATCCGTAATTCATAGTATATTCTTATCGACCGTCTCCATTTTATCATGGGGACGGTTTTTGTTTTTTCGGTAATTTTGAATAGCTCCTTTTTTTATATATGGAAATTTGTATATTAAATCATCATTAAGGTGAATGATTTGCGCATGAACGAAAAAGAGCTTTTACAACACTATAAAACAAGCGGTGACTTGTCTACACTGGGGAAACTATATTCGCCCTATATGTCTTTGCTTTATGGTGTGTGCTTTAAATACTTACAGGATCCCGATCGTAGTCAGGATGCTGTGATGCAGATATTTGAAGAACTGATACCGAAGCTTCGTCAATATGAAGTCGATAATTTTAAGAGCTGGTTACACGTTTACAGTAAAAATTATTGCCTTATGCAATTACGTAAGGATAAGCGGACGACGCAGGTTGATATTGAAAACAATTTGTTTGAAAGCGAACAAAAGCTAAATGATACCAGTGAAGCGAAGTGGGAAGAAAAGGATTTCGAGAAACTGGAAGGCTGTATGCAAACTTTAAACCGCGAACAAGAGGAATGTGTACGTTTGTTCTATCTCGAGCAAAAATGTTATAAAGATATTGCAGATTTGACTGGATATGATTTGAATAAGGTCAAAAGTGCTATTCAAAATGGAAAGCGCAATCTGAAAATCTGTATGGAAAGGAAAGAAAATGGAAAATAATTATCAATTATCAAGGATCCATAATTACATCCATGGTTTGATGAGTAAAGAGGAGATGTTTCAGTTGGAACGTGAAGCGTTGGAAGATCCCTTTTTACAAGATGCCATCGATGGTTACCGATTGCAAAATGGTGTGGATGCCCGGCAATTGAGCCTATTGCAACAACGCCTGAATCGTAGGGTGGAAGATACTGTTGCAACAAGACACGCCCAGTATTTCACATGGCAGCGTTTGGCCATAGGTGCTACCGCGGGTGTACTTTTTGTGACTTTATTGGCCCTGTTATATTTTAAACATTTTAGCGGTAAAGCTGAGCGCACAACGGATGTAGAATTAAGTGAACCTGAAAATAGGGTATCTGTTCAACCTTTGCTGGATGGGGGGGATGCAACACCCCGTGAAGGATGGAAAATTTTTGAACAGTACCTCAACCAGAAGTCCGTAGCGCCTGCAGGAGGTGGCGAAATTATTGTCAATTTTACAGTCGACAAAAATGGAGTGCCCACTAATATTAGTACCGAAGGGCAACCCGATCAATCACTCTATAATGAAACGGTTCGCCTTCTCCAGAATGGACCAAAATGGCAGGGAACAAAAGGACGTTTAAAGATTGTTTTCCCCGCGAAAGCGGAAAATAATCCGGCACAAGCAGCTGTCATTAAACCTCCGCATTGTTTTGGAATTGAGAAGAAATAGAAGTGATCTGATAAAAGCAGCGAGCCATTTCTTTCATAGGAAATGGCTCGCTGCTCTTTTTATAGGGTCTGAATTACTTAAAATGCATATCTCAGGCCCAGTTGTACTTGATAAGGATTACCATTTAAGTTAGATACGCCAACGCCTGAACTCATATTATAAACATATTGTTGATTCGCTGCATCAAAGCTTTTGATGGCATATAGATTTTGTTTACCCAGATTGTGTCCTACGCCCCAAGTTTTTTTCAAAAGGTTGGCTACATTGAAAATGTCTATCGAAGCTTCGATGCCATGTTTCTTGTAAACTTTTAGATTTTTGGCCAAGTGCAAGTCAAATACGCCATAAAAACCGTTGATGCCTCCGTTACGTTCGGCTATGCGGTCGAGGTTTCCATTGATGTATTTTTTGATGCTTTGCTCTGCATTTGGATCGTCTAAAATAGCTTGAATGCCGGTTTTGATGTAATCGGGGGTGTTTTTGTTATTTGGATCGTATACGAAGGCAAGATCGTTGGAATTTACAAAATCACCGTTGACATTCCCATTGACCGCTAAAGAATAGCGTGTTCCTGCAATTCCGCTGAAACGTAAACCCATCGAAA
>NZ_DKSP01000037.1:16885-68923 GCF_002472745.1 Sphingobacterium sp. UBA7253
AACACCCCATAATGATGGCATGGTACCATAAAAGACGACTTTATGGCGGAATTGATTGTCCGAATATGTCATCGTACTCAAGTCGCGTGGATCATCTTTGACCATCAGGGAAAGGGTGGCGGAGTTGGCAACATTACCGTTATAGGAGGTATTATCTTTTGTATCGTTCCAAGTGTAAGACATGGTGATCTGACCGTCCTTATAATAACGATAAGTTCCGTCCAGTACAACGGTGTAAGAATTATTTTTCCCTTCACTGTTCATTTCTAATACACGGCCTATTTGTTTGGTTTTACGGCTATTGGTCCAGTTGGCGGCACCATTTGTCGTGTTGATGCTCGATGCAGGAACATACACCCCACGGTTACCTTCGGCAGTAAGTCTAAAGTAAGGGTCCTCCACCATATTGCGATCTACATACATATAATTGTTGCGTCCCCAAGTTCCGTAAGCACTTAATCCGATACGTAATGAAGGTGTGAAAAAGTGATTGATGGAGATATTGGCTTTATATACCGTCGGCACTTTCACATCCTTACTATTGGTATTGATGGTGACAAGTTTTTCAATCTTTGGATTGTCCAACAATTCACGTCCCGGAGCTGTATCGGGATCCTTGCGATATCCTGCAAAATTTGGCTTGGGAATTAAGGTCGGGTCAGTAATATCTACACCGGCAATGCGTGAACCATCAAACAACATATTGTTTAACATAGAATAGGGGTTGAGGGCCGAACCGAATATACCAGCGCCAAAACGGATGATATTTTTCTTTTCTTCATTGATATCCCAGTTGAACTGCACACGGGGCTGTATCTGAAAAGTATTGATCCCATTATCGGTCGAGAGACCCAGTTCGTCATAGACCGTTTGGTTGAATGTTGCCTTCTTTAGGTATTTCGTGTTGTCTAGACGTAGGCCGCCGACAACATCAAGACCTCTTGCGATTTTAGCTTCCATTTGTCCATAAAGGCCTACAGCCAGATTGTTGACCAGGGTGTTTTCTTTGTCGGTCATATATACATCACGGGCATAGCGATAAGGAGTCAGGTTGTCGAAATTTTGCAGACCGGTAAAATAAAAGCGACCATTCATTTCGCTGCCGTAGCGGAAGTCCATGTTGGTATACATGACATCTGCACCGAAGGTATATTTGATTTTATCTGTATTATAATATAGGTTGTTGACCAATTGTAACATATTTCCGTTGAACCATTCTGGCGCGTAACGCTGACCACCAAGCTGTATTGAATTGGTATATTTATTTGTACCGTCTACAGATTGAACGGATTCGACGATCGCACGCGGAATACTGTGTGATTGATCAAATCCAGCAACATTATGCTGTGCTTCTGAGCGTTCATAGAAATGTTGTACCTTCAAATCGTTGGTCAGTTTGGAGTTGATAGACGTACGCAAGGAGGCCATTAGGCTATTGTTTATGTATCTTCTGTTGGTATAAGATTCAAAAACATTGATCCCTGTATTGTCCCCTTCCTGTTGATTGTCCATATCGTAGACAAAGTTGTTACGAATTGTCAATAGGTTTTTATCGTTCAACTGCCAGTCAATGCGGGCAAAGGCAGCATCGGTCTTTTTCTTTTTGTCGAAAGAGCCAAACAGACGATCGGCGCTAGCGCCATATTTGCCCACAGCAATGCGGGTAAACTCATCTAAAGTAGCCTGCGTTACTTTGTAACGTGCAATATCCTCGGTTGTTTGAATATCAGCGATCTGAAGTGGGCGGGTATCCATTTGACGGTCCCAGGTTACAAAGAAATGGGCTTTGTCCTTGATGATTGGCCCACCAAGTGAAAATCCATATTGATAGGTGGAGAATTTTTGTTTACGTGCCGTTCCATTCAGGTTGTACTTGCTCGAAAGCCAGCCCGCACGAGCAAAAGTGAACGCACTTCCCGTTAAGGTGTTGGTGCCTGATTTGGTTACTGTGGTAATACTTCCGCCACCGCTGCGGCCGAACGTGACATCGTAGTCATTGGTCACTACCTTGAATTCCCGAATCGCTTCCATGGAGATTGAATAGGCGCCACCGCTGTTCCCGCCAGCGACGGTACTCCGTGAATTCATGCCGTCTACCGTAAAATTGGTCGAAGATGCTCGTTGTCCGGCTAGATTTGTTCCACTGCTAACAGGTGATAAATCAATTAGCGAGGAGAAATTACGTCCATTTACAGGCATTTTTTTGAGATCATTGGCCGTAATAGCTGTGGATGCACCCAATGTCTTGATCTTGTTTTTTAGATCAGCTGCAGTTCCCTGAACGATGACTTCATCCAATTTATTTTCGGCTGATGATAAGGTAAAATCTACATTGAGTTCGTCACCATAGCTTAATTTATAGTCGGTCTTTTTTTGTTCGGCATAGCCAACATGGTTTACTGATATGCTGTACGGTGACCCTAAAGGTAATTGTGGAAAGGTATAGATACCATTTTGATTCGTCAGTGTTGTTTGTTTAAACCCGGTAGATTCATTTTTTACCGATACAGACGTTCCTTTTACGGGGCCATTGTTGTCCATGATACGACCTGTAATGGTTGCTTCCGTACCCTGAGCCCAGCTGTTGGTTGGAATTTGAAAAAATGTAATGATGGTCAATGAGATTAACCAAATGATCTGTCTTTGCATAATAATTTCACTTTTTAGTTGATTAGTGTCTGTCACAAGTATGTTGCGAAATTATCCCTGCAAGATTGTTAAATGGTTAAGGGCTCATTATTAAATATTTAATAAAAATGGATTTAGGTTGCCTATTGCGTATAATTAATTAACCTATACACAGAGCGGGCGGCTCGGAAGAAACCGAGCGGTTTGCTATTAAAATATCTTTAAATAGATAAATATTTGTTTCTTTTGTTCAGTGCAGTGAACGATTTTTTATATTTTTGTTTTTTATAATAAACAAAATAGGTATTTTTCAAACAAAATAAACATTATCACATGGAAGAACTAGTTCAACAATTTAAACGACGTATACGGTTTGTGGATATGAATTTTGTACGAAATATAATGTATGAAATTAATTGGTCCGCTCGTTTAATTGGAATTAAAGGAGCAAGGGGAATTGGTAAGACGACCTTATTGCTTCAATACATTAAGCTAAATTTGTTCGACAGGTTGGACGAAGTGCTTTATGTCAGTTTGGATGCAGTGTGGTTCAATAATAAGTCTTTGCTGGATTTAGTATATGAATTCGATCAAAAAGGAGGAAAGTATCTGTTTTTGGATGAAGTACATAAATATGAAGGCTGGGCCCAAATATTAAAAAATATTTATGACGACTACCCTGAGATGAAGATCATCTTTACTGGCTCCTCCCTTTTAGAAATTCTGAATGCCCGTGTTGATTTAAGTCGTAGGGCAGTAGTTTACAAAATGCAGGGATTTTCCTTTCGTGAATTTCTTTCATTGGAAACAAAAACTACTTTCCCAATATTTAGCCTGGATCAAATTTTAGAAGAGCATAGCAAAGTGGACTATAAAATCAATGCCATGGTTAAACCTTTTCAGTATTTTGAGAAATATTTGAAATATGGGTATTATCCTTATTACCGAGAACAGCTTGATTTATATGAGATGCGAGTAATGGAGGTCATTAATATGATTCTGGAAATTGAATTGCCGCTCTTACGAAATGTAGATATCGCTTATGTTACTAAGATTAAGCAATTGCTTGTTATCATTGCTGAATCTGTCCCTTTTGTGCCTAACATCAGTAAGCTCAGTGAAAAGATTGGTATTAGCCGGACAACTCTGTTGTCTTATCTCTACTATTTGGATGAAATTAGTTTAACGCATAATCTCTATAAGGTGGGTGAAGGTATAAGTCAGTTACAAAAACCATCTAAAATTTTTCTAGACAATACCAACCTTTCCTTCTTATTTGCACATGAGAATGTTAACCCTGGAAATCTAAGGGAAACATTTTTTGTTAACCAACTTGCATTTCAACATCAGGTGAACTATGCGGAGCAAGGAGATTTTATTGTTGATGAAAAGTACACCTTTGAGGTAGGAGGGAGAGACAAGTCCAATAAACAAATTAAAGGAATAAACAATGCCTACATTGCAGCAGATGACATTGAGTTTGGTCATCAAAATAAGGTCCCACTATGGTTGTTTGGCTTTTTATATTAATAGCATACTATTTGATTAATAGCATACTATTTGATGCAAATGGTAGCAAGAAAAAATCAGAAGCGGCCTGGAAGTGTGGCTAGACCGCTCTGTATTTCTATATAGAGATTTACTCTTCCCAACGAATTTTATCTGCAATGGGTGTACGGATAGGTTCACGCGCCTCAGATTGGTGGTGTCCTAAGTAGAATAGACCGATACATTTTTGATTTTCTTCGAGATTTAAGAAACCACCCAAGTGATTGATTAAACCTGGAGTCGCCCAGTATCCCCCGATATTTAGCGAGTGTGCAGCCAACCACATGTTTTCAACTGCAGCAGCTGTACAAGCCAATTCTTCCCATTCAGGAACTTCACCCGTATAATTGACAACAATCGCAATGGCAACGTTTGACTGTGTTGCTTTTTTGCCCATTGTTATTTCTGTTGCTTCAGTATATTTCTCTGTAGGTGTTACCGATTTGTAGATACGTGATAATTCAATGCCTAAACGTTCTAATCCTTCTTTGCGGAAGATCACAAAACGCCAAGGTTGTGTTCTTTTGTGTGTTGGAGCAGCATTGGCCGCTTCCAAGATACTCAAGATATCCTCTTTACTGACTTCTTCTTCAGTAAAGGAAGCTTGAAATACGGATCTTCTGTAGTGTATTGCTTTTAATACGTCGTTTTTCATTATAATTTATTTTTCCTTTATGCTTTTTCTTCCCATAAAGATACAACATGCAAAATTGTTTTGACGGCTTTTTCCATATCTTGTACAGCTACCCACTCTTGTTTTCCGTGGAAGGCATGCCCTCCAGCAAAAATATTTGGACAAGGTAAGCCCATAAACGAAAGGCGGGAGCCATCTGTTCCACCGCGGATACTTCTTCTTTCGGCCACCATTCCTGCACGGTTGATGGCTTCCATACCGATTTCCATAATTTCAGGATGCTGATCTAGCACTTCTTTCATATTACGGTATTGTTCTTTTACGACAAAAGTATAGGTACAGTTTGGATATTGTTCGACAATCGATTTTGCGATGCCTTCCAGCTCATCTTCATGTTTCTTTAGATTGGCTGTAACGTGATCGCGTACGATAAATTGAATTTCAGCTTTTTCCACAGATCCACTGATATGAACAGGGTGTACAAAGCCGTCTTTTTTATTGGTACTTTCAGGTGAAAGTCGATCTTTTGGTAGTGCATCAATTACCGCACTGGCGATTTTGATGGCACTTTGCATTTTACCCTTAGCAAAGCCCGGATGTACGGACACACCATGAATCGTTAATGTAGCTCCATCCGCTGAAAATGTTTCATCCTCAATGGTTCCAGCTCTTTCGCCATCCATTGTATAAGCAAAATCTGCTGCTAAACGTTTCAAATCTGCTTTATCAACACCTCTGCCAATCTCCTCATCTGGTGTGAAAAGAATTTTGATATCACCATGTTTGATTTCAGGATGTTTCATTAATAAACGGGCAGCATCCATGATTTCGGCCACACCTGCTTTGTCATCTGCACCCAACAAAGTGGTGCCACTCGCTGTAATGATATCATTGCCAATTTGATTGGCTAGATCGGGATGTTCGGCGTATTTGATGATAATACTCTTGTCGTCAGGAAGCACAAGATCCTGGCCCTGATAATTAGGATGAACCAGTGGTTTAACATCTTTTCCAGAAGAGTCCGGAGATGTATCCATATGAGAACAGAAGCAGATAACAGGAACTTGCTTTGCAGTATTGGATGGAATAGTTGCATAGATATATCCATTTTCATCCATTGCTGCGTCTGAAATACCCAATGCTAGCAACTCCGTTACAAGTAACTTTCCAAGGTTCTTTTGCTTTTCCGTAGAAGGACATGTTGGTGAATTTGCATCAGATTGTGTGTCAAT
Source organism: Sphingobacterium sp. UBA7253 (assembly GCF_002472745.1). Lineage (NCBI taxonomy): Bacteria > Pseudomonadati > Bacteroidota > Sphingobacteriia > Sphingobacteriales > Sphingobacteriaceae > Sphingobacterium > Sphingobacterium sp. UBA7253. The sequence goes on from NZ_DKSP01000037.1 coordinate 22,928, forward strand.
CTGTACATAGCGTTGAAATCTTTCGGATACCGAAAAATCACTTATGTTGTTGATCTCAAATGTGCTCATTTTCTAATAGCCTTAATGTGATAAGGGTGGTCAAACTTAGATAAATTGCTTTTTATTTGCAATTTAATTTGGTTGCATTTACAAACAATTTGTCCCTACTCCACAGGTTTAATTCTATTTGTTAACAAACTGACAATAACTGAAACTCATAGGAGGGAGCACAACCCCAATTCCCGCTGCAAGGAATTTATTGTTACCTATAATTTATTGCTACATACAATGTGTTGTAGCGCTTTTGAACAGTAAAGTTTTACCCATAGCTATGTGAACATAAATCTTGGATGATCCCACATTAAAAAAAAGACCTATCAAATCGTTGACAGGTCCTTTTTTATTGTATTGTTCTCTATTTCTTTTCGTCTGCGTAACCAAATACTTTCTGTAAAATATTGGTATTTCTGCTGCCGCCTATGTTCTGTCTAATTTTTGACTCCTGGTCGGCAACTTTAATGAAAAGACCATCTATTGCTTTCTGCGTAACGTAGGCAGTAAGATTTGTCTCCACTTTATTGCCTAAAGGGAGGTTGTTATAAGCTGAAGTCAATTGTGTCCAATACTGGTCCACATTGTTTGTACCCATGGCAGATTTGATAACTGGACTAAATTTGCTCGTTAATTCTGTCGATGTATTTGTTTTAAAAAACGTTGTCGCGGCGTCTTCTTTGCTGCCTAGAAGAATATTGGTCGCATCTGTAATTGTCATCTTTGAAAGTGCATTGACAAATACGGGGGCAGCCTCTTTAACGGCTCCCTCAGCAGCTCTGTTCATGCTCTGTATAAACTGATCGCATAATTTTCCCATACCAACAGCGCGAAGCGTTTTTTCTACTTTCTGTGCTTCGGCAGGCATCAAAATCTTTACTGCCGCATCGCCCAAAAAACCATCCTTCTTGGCTAAAGATTCGATACTCAGATTTAAACCATTGCTTAAAGCCTGTTTGATCCCCAATGAAGCATCTTTGTTGGATAAAGACGTCAAGGTATTGGATTTGGATGCTGTTGCTTTAGTATTTGATGCTGTGGTCGTTTTAGTACTGTCAGTTTGGCCCTGATTTGCTTTTGTCAATGTTTCACTGATTTTCTTAAAAATCTGTGCTTCACTTGCATTGGAGTAAAGTAGTCCTGAGACAAATAGTGTGCAATATAATAGTGGAAATTTCATCATGTTATTGTTTTGTTGTCAAAATTAAACATATCGACTGTTAATTTATGTGAAAGTTTAAAGCAATTGCTAGGAACCATAGCTATTGTCAAGAATCGTAGCAGATGCGCTACATTGTGCTGAATCGCTATCCCAGATGCGGTATAAATAAAAAGCTGTCCCACAAAATAAAACAGCAGATTCTAAGCGAACCTGCTGTTTGTGTTATAGGGTTGTTGTAATTAACATGATATTATTTCCAGGAGAGCGTCGTTGCTACTGGAAAGTGATCTGAGGGGAATTTATTCATATACGTGTCCGTCAGGATACCATATTTTTTAACCTGGAAAGGTTTGGTAATAAAAATATGATCAATGCGGCCCGTTGGTCTGATGCTTTTGCCCCAGCCATTGAAGGAAGAATTGGGTTCATATTTGAATGTTGCCAGTTCATGTACGTCAGTGACTACTTTGCTATTGGCTAATGTGAAATAAGCCTCATCTTTTTCATCCACATTGAAGTCGCCGGTTAAAATCAAAGGTAGGTCTTTGGCAAACTCTTTTGCTTTTTCTAGAATCAACTTGGCACTCTCGGTGCGTGCAGTACGGCCGATATGGTCAAAGTGCGTGTTCATGAAGATGAAGCGTTTTTTGTTGGCCTTGTCTTCAAAAATACCCCAGGTACAGATCCGAGGTAGTGCTGCATCCCAGCCTTTATTCGGGTGTTCGGTATCTGTTGCCGAAAGCCAGAAAGTTCCGCTCTTTATTGCTTTAAAGCGATTTGTATTGTAATAAATAGCCGAGTGTTCGCCCTCTTGTGCACCATCGTCGCGACCAACACCCACATAATCAAATCCAGGAAGGAGCTTTTTAAGATCTTGAACCTGATCAAAAAAACCTTCTTGGATACCAAAGATATCAAAGCCATGGTATTTAATCAGATTGGTTAGCGGAACTTTGCGGTCGTTCCACATGTTGTCAACATCGACGGTATTTCTTTGACGGATATTATAGCTTGCTGCAATAAATTCCTGTGCATAAGATAGATAGGATAGGCAGAGCGCTAAAGCGAGAATAATACTTTTTTTCATTTAGAATCTAGTTTTTAAAAAGGTACTGAAACGGTCATGCTCATGAAGTCGGCCTGATAAGTGGTCGACTGATTAGAATACATGACTATTTCAACGGTATTGTTATTTCTTTAATACACGGAGCAACAATTCAGGTTCGTCAGTTGTAATAAAATCAATTTTCTGATTAATTAGATTTGTCATTTCCTCTTCTGTGTTTACTGTCCACGCGTTCACTTTCATGCCAAGTTGATGTGCATCTTTCAGCCATGTCGCGTTCTTTTTGAAAACCGAAAAGTGATAATCCAAACCATTTATTCCTGCGGCCTTCACCTCAGCAGGAGTTTTATCGCCTGTGAGGTATTGAATATTGGCCTTAGGCGCCAGTTCGTGAATCTTCTGACAAGCCTCAAAGCTAAAGGAAATATAATCAGTGACTTTCTCTGCTTTCAAGTTTTTAACCATTTCCACCGTTTTTGTTGTCGCTTCAAGTGTACGCTCTACGCCGAGTTTATTGATTTTCAATTCAAGGATAAGACGTAAACCTTTCAATTTTTTACCAGCGTTAAGATATTCTTCCAAAGTGGGAATAGATTCACCGTTAGGATGCTTCTTTTCTAAGAGCTCCTTGTACGTTGCTGTGGCAATATCGATACCATAGAAATCATTATCGTGGTTGACCACAAGAATATTGTCTTTGGTCAAATGCACATCAAATTCGGATCCGAAGAGCTTAAGGTCGTGGGCTGCTGTTAAAGAAGCAATGGAATTTTGTGGAAGATGGCTGTTTTTCCATACGCCACGATGTGCAATGGCCTTAGTTTGTGCAAATAATGCCGACGATGAGATCACCATGGCTAGTGTCAGACAGCTAAAAATATGTTTTTTCATGTGATAATTATGTATGAGTGTTTGTTTTCAACGGCATAATTTGCACGTTTCACTCGTTGATTTATTCCTATTCTATTTCTCTTTTTGGGCATTATATTACCGATTAAGATGTTTATGGTAAAAAATCGACCCCTAATGATAGGATCGTTTCTTACAAAGCTGTTTAAAAGCTGATTTTACATGGAACAAAAAAAGTGGTACTTTTTATCTCGATGTACAAGATCTAAAGTACCACTTTTATATTTAGGAATTGTTAAGTGTAATTTATTTTTTACCGTTCCATTCGGCCATGAACTCATCTAGGAAGCTGAGCATATAATCATGGCGATGCGCTGCGATTCTTTTCGCGGCTTCTGTATTCATCTTATTCTTTAACAATAGTAGCTTTTCGTAGAAGTGATTGATTGTAGGAGCTTCCGAATGCTTGTACGCTTCCTTATCCTTATATTCCTGAACGGGAACATTGGGATTATACATCTCACGGCCTTTGTTTCCGCCAAAGCTAAACGCGCGGGCAATACCTATTGCGCCAATAGCATCTAGACGGTCAGCATCTTGCACGATCTCCATCTCTTTTGAATGGAATGAAACTTCACCTAAACTTGCTTTGAAAGACATGTTGAAGATGATTTTCTTGACATGGTCAATGATCTCAGGCGAAATTTCTAGACTTGCCAAAAACTCTCCGGCAACACGAGGGCCGATTGTTTCGTCGCCATCATGGAATTTACTGTCAGCGATGTCATGTAATAGCGCCGCCAGTTCGCACACCATAACATCTGCTTCTTCATCTTCTAAAATTAACTTCGTATTGTTCCATACGCGTTGAATATGCGACCAATCGTGGCCTGCTTCTGCAAATTTCAACCGGTCTTGCACAAATGCTACTGTGCGCTCAATAATGTTATTCATACAATACTTTTGTTTTTTCGCGAGTACCCTCGTATAATTCGTATTCTAATAATCTACAATCTAATTTACCATTATAAAATTCTATACGTCGGGATGCACGCAACCCGATTTTCTTTGCCAGATCTGGATTTCCAGTAAATATATAGCCTCTATAACCTTTGCATTCCTGTTTCATGAAATCTCCCATACGCTTATAGGTAATTTCTAGCTTGCTGTGTGTGCCCAAACGTTCACCATATTCAGGATTGAATAAAATGACACCTCCTTCTTTAGGAACGTGTGTTTCGGCAAAATCGCATACTTCAAATGAAATTAATTGCTCTACACCAGCAGTTCTTGCGTTCATCTTGGAGACGTTGATAGCCTCTTCCGAAATATCACTTGCGATAATTTGCGGTGCCGCTTTTTTATTGATCTGATCTTTAAGTACGCGACGCTCCTGGAAGAAAACTGTTTCATCATAACCTATGAAATGCATAAATGAATAGTTCATGCGTAATAATCCAGGTTTTCTGTTTGTAGCAATCAGAGCTGCCTCAATAGCTAAGGTTCCGGATCCACACATCGGGTTCACAAAAGGAGAATTACCATCCCATTTGGATGCAATAATAGTTGAGGCTGCCAGGGCTTCTAACATTGGCGCTTTTCCAGGGATTTTCCGGTAGCCATGTTTCGCTAGTGTTTCACCTGAGGTATCGAGAAAAATTTCAGCACGGTCATCTTTCCAGTACAAGTGCACAACCGCTTTATTATTGTCCGGACCTGAATTAGGGCGCATACCCTTTTTTTCCTTGATACGGTCTACGATTGCATCCTTAACCTTGACGTTTGCAAATAATGGTGTGCTGATTGTCTCATTGTCCACATTGGAACTGACAGAGAAGTATCCGTCAAATTGAATGAGTTCTTCCCATGCGATTTGACGCAATTCGTCATAGAGCTCCGTCGGATTATTGGCCGTAAACTCTTTTAACGAATACAAAATCTGAGATGCTGTGCGCAGGTTCAGATTGAGCTTGATCGTATCGTTTATATTGACCTTTAATTCTACTCCTGTCGGAAATGCCCTGACAATGTCAAAACCTAACTCTTTAACTTCCTGTTGCAAATAAGGTGATAAGCGCTTATTGCACGTTATAATAACTTTATTGGGGGTGTTGAAAACTTCCATCATATTTTGTACAAAGTTAATTAAACTCTTCCTCAAAAATTGCTTAATTTTACGCTTTAATATTTATTTTTTTGATTATGGAAATTAGAGGAAAAGTACACGAGATAGGAGCGACACAACAAGTGACAGAATCATTCAAAAAACGCGATATGATTGTAGCTTATGCCGAAAACCCACAATTTGTTGAGTATATCCGTTTTGAATCAACACAAGACAGAACGTCAATTTTTGATAACCTAGCAATTGGTGAAGAGGTAGAAGTATCTTTTAATCTTCGTGGTCGTCCTTGGACTAATAAAGATGGCGTAACAACTTATTTCAATTCATTGGTCGCATGGCGTGTAACAAAATTAGGTAATGCTGCTCCAGCACCATCTTCTCCAGGTTACGCGGATATGCCTGCTCCTGTAGATTTGGCTGGTTCATCAGATGATGATGATCTACCATTCTAATCTGAAGAGGATTTTATGCACTATCGCCCTTGCGGTAGCCAATAGATTATTTGAACTGTAAACAATTCAGTTATTTACAATAGAAAGGCTTCTTCAAGAAGCCTTTTTTCTTTCATAGCATCAGCATGGGCGCCTGATTTTTCTTGGCGCTGAAATTGCTTGCTATACGGTGTCGTACATCAAAAAACAATAAATATGAAATCATCCGTATTATTTCTTTGCTTAGCAGCAGTTTCGCTAAGTGCATGCAATCAAACTTCAAAAGAGAGTCCGCATGCTACAGCAGATTCTTCAGTACATGAGACCGCGGCAGTAGATACTGCTCATACATCGCAAAACTCACTGGATTGGGCTGGTACCTATGAAGCTACTATTCCCTGTGCAGATTGTGAAGGTATCAAAACCAATATCACCTTAAAGAATGATAATACCTTTGCCATCGTCAGTGAATATATTAATAAAAATACCAAGGTTGAAGATACTGGCAAAGTCATGTGGCATGACAACGGATCCGTTGTTCATCTCACGGGGAAAGAGACAAATATGAAATTGAAGGTCGGCGAAAATAAGCTGATTGGACTAGATCAGGAAGGCCATGCGATCGATGGCCCCAATGCACATCTCTATGTGTACAATAAGGTCGAAGGAGAGAAACTGTAAAACGAAGCTCCGATGAAAGAATTAGCCGCTGACGTATTTACCGTAGGGAACTTTTCGGAGAAGATACGTCAGTAAGGCACTCGCCAACAGGGTGATCACTGTTGCTGCCGGGATTTTCCACAAAGTGGATAATGGAAGCAAAGGATGAATATAATTCAGCAATAAAATATGGCATAAGTAAATGCCAAAGCTGTGAATGTCGATAAATTCCCAGAAGGGGTTGAGCTGTTCTGAGAGTTTAAGGCCTTGCACGAAGATGAATAAAAAGCCTGCACTCAATGCGATATTTGGCGAAAGATAGTTGTAAAGTGTCGGGTCAAACTCTCCGCGAGAAACACTCAGATGCGATGTCCCCGAAGCCGTAATTAAACAACAGATCAGAAAAAACGTAAAACTTGATAATTTGACCATTTGGATTGGATAATTACGTAAATAATGCCCCAAGACAAGGTAACCCGCATACCCCGAGAAAAAGGTCAGGTCAAAATTAGGTAGGTAACTATTGAACCATTTATTCGTAAAAAATAACGCTGCAAACCACAATCCCAAAAAGATCTCAAGTTCCCTTTTACTGCAGTTGCCAACAATTTTGCGTATGAAAGGAACTGCAAGGTAGAGCCCAAGTATCATGTATAGATACCAAAGGTGTGCATTCGTTCCTGATTTTAAGCGAATTAACACAATGTTAATAACTTGTGGAAAACCAATGTAGTCAAAATCAATGTACCGAATAAAATAATAGAGAAGATAGACGATCGTCCAAAAAAGAAAGGGCGGGACAATTTTTAACAGACGTTTCCGATAAAATTGTCCCGTGCTTTCGTCTTTCTGTAGCAGCAGAGCGCCTGAAATAATGACAAACAGGGGTACTGCAAAGCGCGAGAAGCTATTGATCCAATTGGCATAACTCCAGTCGAATGACTCAAATTCATTGCTGTTTAGGTAGCCCGAAGAGGAATGAATCAAGATAACGAGGAATATCGCAACAATACGTAGTACACTGATATAACTGGTTCGCGCCATTTGATTATGCTATTTTTATTGACTTTTACTGTCGTAGGCTTTCAAATACAGCAGCGTTAGGAGTGCGCCAATGCTCGCCATGCCCACGCCAACAAGCGAAGGTGTGTTATAAGCTAAACCCCAGGTTATTGGAATTCCACCTAAAAATGCACCTAAGGTATTGCCCAGGTTAAAGGCAGCCTGGCCACCTGCCGCAGCCAATGTTGCAGCTTCTTTTGAAGCGCGAATTAACATCAGTTGTGTCGGCGAACCAATGGTGAAGGATACCAGTCCAGTAATAAATGCCAAAGGATAGGCTGTCCAGCCCAATGGCGATATAAAGTAAACCATCACAAGGCATAGCGCCATGGCGGAAAAACTAGCGATCGCAGCTTTGGTTGGGGAGATTGTATCGGCCAATTTTCCGCCGATAAGATTCCCGAAAAACATACCAACACCGATCAGGACCATAATCAACGGTACGCGATCAGCAGCGATGCCCGACACATTGGTCACTAAAGGTGCGATGTAACTGATCCATGCAAAAAGTCCACCGGTACCGATGGCGATAATAGCCATTAATAGCCAGGCAATTTTTTTGTTGAAGAAGTTGAGCTGGCTAAAGATGTTATTCCCTTTGGAAGCTTCAATTTTTGGCATCCAAGCATAAATTGCTGCAAAAGTGATTAACCCCAATACACTAATGATACCATACGTCAAACGCCATGAATAATGATGGCCGAGGTAGGTTCCTAGCGGTACTCCAGCCAAATTGGCAATGGTCATTCCTGTGAACATGATAGATATAGCCTGGGCTTCTTTTCCCTTTGGTGCCAACCGAGCAGCAACAACAGATCCAACACCAAAAAATGCACCATGCGGAAGCCCCGCCATAAAACGGGAGAGGCTGATCAAAAATTGACCTGGAGCAATACTAAATAGGCCGTTGAAAATAAAGAAGAGCAACATTAAAAAAAGTAATACCTTCTTTGGCGGATATTTTCCCGTAAATAGGACTAATGTTGGGGCACCTACAACAACACCCAGTGCGTATAGTGCAATCAGGTGCGCGGCAGTAGGGATCTCGATATGAAGATCTTTGGCAATATCAGGCAAGATACCCATCATCGTGAATTCGGTCATTCCGATGGCAAGTCCGCCAAATGCCAAAGCGATAATTCCTTTGTTCATTGTATTTTAAGGTTGAGGTTGTACGATAATGGTACGAAGATAATAAATAGATTGTACTAAAAATTATTGATACCTTTTTTGAGGGACACAAGTAATATTTTTAGTTTTTCTTAAGATGATCTGACGTTGATCTAATCTGCTTTCCAGTACCACCGAATCCGCAGCATGATAAACAACTTTAAAGCGGGGGATATACTGGCCGGAAAGATAGCAGCCTGAAATTTTCTGCTTGCCATTCTCTTTGGTATAAATACCATCGACAATGATGGAGTCTCCACGCAAAACATAAATACCCTTTGCATGTTCTGTCCAGGATCCATTTTTGTAACAGCTATCCGGGATTGTTTGTACCTTATTGTTGACGTGCATGGTCGCGTAAACAGAATCACAGGTAAACTTGAAATCGGTCAAGGTATATTGCATCATCTGCTGTTGTCCTGGAATACTGTCTTGGACCCATTCTCCCTGTAAAAAGGGTGCGCCTTCGTTCTGCATATCCGAATTGAATTTGCAGGCAGTAAAAAAGAAAAACATACCTATGGCAAGTGCCAATAGGTATGTTTTTGTTCGTATGTTTTTTATTGAAATAAAAGTCACAGCTTATTTTAAACTTCCAACCATATCTTCTGGTTTTACCCAGGCATCGAAATCTTCAGGAGTCACATAACCTAAGCGTACGGCTTCTTCTTTAAGCGTAGTACCATTTTTATGTGCTGTTTGTGCGATTTCTGCTGATTTGTAGTAACCAATTTTTGTGTTCAGTGCCGTTACTAACATCAAGGAGTTGTCTACCAATTCTTTGATGCGTTTGTAGTTCGGTTCGATACCAGCTGCACAGTGCTCTTCAAATGAAACACAAGCATCACCCAATAGGCGAGCAGACTGTAAGAAGTTTGCGGCCATCAATGGTTTGAACACGTTCAGTTCATAGTGACCTTGCGTTCCACCAATTGTAATAGCCACATCATTACCCATCACTTGCGCCGCAACCATTGTCAATGCTTCACATTGCGTTGGATTAACTTTACCTGGCATAATCGATGATCCTGGTTCGTTCTCAGGGATCAAGATTTCACCGATACCTGAACGTGGGCCAGAAGCCAACATACGGATATCATTTGCAATTTTATTTAATGAAACAGCCAATTGCTTCAATGCACCGTGTGTTTCAACGATTGCGTCGTGAGCAGCCAATGCCTCAAATTTATTTTCAGCGGTTACGAAAGGTAGGCCGGTAAATTCAGCGATATATTTAGCAACGACAACGTCATATCCGTTTGGTGTATTTAATCCTGTACCTACAGCAGTACCACCCAATGCAAGTTCTGACAAATGCGAAAGTGTATTTCTTAAAGCTTTCAGACCATGGTTCAATTGAGCAACATAACCTGAAATCTCTTGACCTAAAGTCAATGGGGTAGCATCCATTAAGTGTGTACGGCCAATTTTAACCACGCTTTTAAACTCCTCAGCTTTTTTCGCCAATGTGTCACGCAATTTTTCTACACCTGGAATGGTAACTTCAGCAACAGCTTTGTAAGCCGCAATATGCATTCCTGTAGGGAAAGTATCGTTAGATGATTGTGATTTGTTTACATCATCATTTGCTTTTAATACAGGTTCACCTTCACCAATTTTATGTCCAGCCAATACTTGTGCACGGTTTGCGACAACCTCGTTCACATTCATATTGGATTGTGTACCCGAGCCCGTTTGCCAAATAACCAATGGAAATTGATCATCCAATTTACCTGCCAAGATCTCATCACATACTGTAGCGATCGCATCACGTTTCTCTACAGGTAATACCCCCAACTCGTGGTTAGCATAAGCAGCTGCTTTTTTCAAATAAGCAAAGCCTGCGACGATTTCGTGTGGCATTGAAGCTGCCGGTCCGATTTTAAAGTTGTTGCGTGAACGCTCTGTTTGTGCACCCCAGTATTTGTCTGCAGGTACTTGAACTTCACCCATTGTGTCTTTTTCAATTCTGAATGACATAGTATGTAAGTATAAGTAAAACGTAAAAATTAAAAGCATATGTGCAAAGCACATTATACATCACTCACAAAGTTACAGGATAATACAGTAAAGAACAAGGATTAAAGCATAAAGACACAATAAGCAGGTTTTAAAAACCAAGACGTTTTGTCAAGGAATCATTCACATGATGGAAAACCTGTTTCGGTTTTAACGTCCGCCAGGGAATTACGTTCAATGTACCACCGAAATTAATGTAATAATCTATATTTTGCTGTTGGAATTCTTCAATAACATGCTCTCGGAAACCAATACCCGCAATCCATCCGTCCTCGATATCCTGAAACCATTCCTCGTAGTAAGAGTCGTCTGAAGCATGAAAATTCAGTACATTCTCTCCGATTAAAATAAAATACTTGATCCCTTGACTGATCAATACATCGATAATCTCTCGCTTGAGCAACATGATGTCATTGTAGATTGCATCATTCCATTCACCAATCAGTTCGATAATACAGTATTGTTTTTCATAGTCTACAAATAGTATTTTCAGATATAAGGTAAGCGAACCGAATTCGTCCCATTGTGGGTGCAGAAGGAAATTATAGATCTGTTTGTCAAAATCGAATTCGCTGTAGACTGTACCATAAAATGGGGATTGTTCATCTTCAGCGGCAATGTAATAGTCCCGCCAATTGTAATAAGGTTCGATTTCGTGCATAAAGTGGAATCTTTTTCAATTCAAACTAAGATAAATTTACGCGAATTTGCAAGTTAAATTATAGCGATCATTGTCATCTATTGAAATTAAATGTTTGGCACTCCTACGAGCTGTTTGGTTATGATTTTTGATAAAGACTTTTAATCATGGACAGCTTTGTTTGCTAGCCAAAACAAGGTCGTGAATTTTTTGTTTTTAATGTAAAAATATGGGTTCAAAAACTCGTTTAACCGAATAAACTTGCTATTTTTGATAAAGTAATTAATTGTTGAATAGTTTGTCTCATCTTCGGTAATTCATGAAGATTTCCCATGCAGAAAAGTATTAAACGAAATATTTTTGTAGCCGCTACATATGCTGCAGTATTGCTTCTCGGCTTGCTGTTGGGACAAAATTATGCCGAGGAGCAGGGAAGTAACCAGAAAACCACCTTTTCAAGTTTGCGCTCCAATGGCAATTCCGATAAATTACAATATCTCATTCAGTTAATTTCCGAGAATTACGTCGACAATGTCAGTATAGACACCGTGCAGGATGAAGCCATTGAGCATGTTGTTTCCCGCCTGGATCCTTTTTCCACCTTTTTGAAACCCAATCAAGTGCTAGCAAAGCAAGAAACTCTTGAGGGAACATTTGATGGTATCGGAGTAGAGTACTTTCGCCTGAAAGATACGCTACTTGTTGTTGGGATGGTTGCAGCTGGTCCCGCTGAAAAAGCAGGTATGCGTATTGGCGACCGCATTTTAAAGATCGGAAATAAGGATCTTGTCGGAAGAAAGGTTGCGGAATCCGAAATTGAAAAACTGATCCGCGGAAAGAAGGGGACAGCTGTATTGATCTCCATTCAACGCAATGGAGTAGTATTGGGCAATCCAATAAAAGTCATTCGTGATCAGGTAAATGTTTCGAGTTTAGATGCATCGTATATGATCGCTCCGAAAACAGCTTATGTGAAAATTCGAAGATTTGGACATAAGACAGCAGATGAATTCCGGCAGTCACTCCTTGACTTACGAAAAAGCGGAGCTCAAGATCTTATTTTGGACCTACGTAATAATGGTGGCGGATTTGTACATACGGCAATTGATCTGGCTGGTCAATTTTTCAAAGAAAAGAGACTGTTGATGTATACCGAGGGTGCGAATGAACTACGCCAGGATTTCTATTCTGAGAAGGCGGGCGATTTTGGTGATGGCCGGGTCATTGTGCTGATCAATGAAAGCACAGCATCAGCAAGCGAAATCTTGAGCGGTGCTCTTCAGGATTTGGATCGGGCAACGATTGTCGGCCGCAGGTCCTATGGCAAAGGTTTGGTGCAAGAGCAATTTGATTTTTCAGACGGTTCTGCAATCAATCTGACTGTCGCTCGCTATTATACCCCTCTTGGAAGATGCATTCAGCGAAAATACACACGCGCTAATTTTGATGCAGCAAAATACATGACAGGCTTCGATCTATGGACAATGGATACCGAATTCAGTCAAAAGGAAATGTTTACAACCAGTAAAGGAAAGCTTGTCTTCGGTGGTGGCGGTATTCTTCCGGACGTGACTATCCCGATTGACACCAATGAAACCAGTGCCAAGTACCGCGAGATATTTCATTCCAATGCGATCGAAGAGTTTGTTTATGATCGTTTCACGAAACATCTGCCGGCATATTCTATCGAAAATTTTATTAGTGGCTATCACTTGCCAGCAACAGAATTTGATCTATTCATTTCATATCTTAATAGCCAAAAGCGGATCGCGGTCACAGCCAAAGAAGCAAAAAACTTACATGATTTAATTCAATCCGATATCGAGGCCTTGGTCGGTCGGTATTATTTTGGTCGTGAAGCGTATTACAAAATCAAAAACCGAAGAGATAAATTTATTGAAATAGGTCTTAAAACGTTGGGGTATCAAATGCCTAAGGTTTAAGTCTAAGATCAGACCATACAGGATAATGATCCGACAATTTCTGTTTGACAATCTGATAGTTCATTACCTGAAATTTCGGACTGGCAAAAATATAATCGATCTGGAATATCGGAAGCAGGGCATGATGGGTTACTCCCCAGCCATTACCTTTCTCCTTAAATGCATTATACAGCCTGTCTCCAATTAGATTGACCGAGTAGCTCATTGGCGTATCATTGAAATCACCTACCGCAATATAAGGATATTGACATTCATTCATGTGTTTCTTTAACGAATGCGCCTGTTCGCTACGAAGCTCGAAGGCATTCTTAAGTTTACGGCTCAATTTACGTGTCCTCGAATTATCCGATTCATTATTATTCGACAGATTTTGGATAAATTCCTTGTCTTCATTTTGAAGCGCAAAAGAACGTAAATGTATATTGTAAATGCGGATCAGTGTATCCTGTTTTTTGATATCTACATAACTAATCCGGTTGATTCCGTAATCGTTGTCTCTGATGGTCCCTGAATCATAGATCGGGAAACGCGAAAGAACAGCCATTCCATACGCCTCGTAATCGTTTTTAGAACTAGGCTCAAAGAAAAAATAATCATAGCCCAGTTTATCTTTGAATTCCTCTGAGAACACATGTTTTCCTTTAATCTTGCTAATATATTCCTGAAAGCAGATCACATCGGGAGATATGCTGTCAATAATTCGGACAACGTCGGCTTTAAAGTTTTTTTTCTCATCGTTTACTTTTTTGAACAAATGAGCATTGAAGGTCATGATGCGAAGGGTACGTGTCTCGGAGGATACAGGGGCATTCTCTTTGCGAATGTTCCAATGTTTAGTTAAAAAAGGCCATCCAATGAGGATTGTAACGAGTGAATAAAGTGCAATTTTTCGTTTGCGGAGTAGCCAGTAAAAGATAAATCCAATATTGATAAGGAGAATTGGAAGGTAGCCCAGGCCCATAAATGCAATGGGCCAAAAAGATTTAGGATTAATGAAGGTCGCCGAATAGCTCATAAGCAATGCAACGATCGCAAGCATATTTGCCAGGAACATTGTTTTACTTATAAAGCCCAGTTTTCTTCTTAAAAATGTCCTTTTATCCATCAACCTTGTCACCACTATTGCTTGCCCTAAAGAGCGTTTCTTTTTCATGGTTCGTTAGACTGTCGTAGCCAGAAACAGAAATTTTATCTAAGATAGCATCGATTTCGTCCTGATTGGGTAAGTCATAACGATGTTTCCGATTTGTCGGAATATTGTTACCTACAACGACTTTCATTTTTGCAGGCTTCTGTTGTTTTTTCTGAAAAATCGTAGACCAGTCCATTCCCGATTTTAGCGCATAAGTGAATCCCATTGCAAAAAGTATAACTGCAAAATACGAGATGGCAGCAGGTCGATTGGTCATCGTAAGGGCAAGAAATTCTAGCCCAAAATAAACAATGGCCACTAATTTTAGCTTAACAGTACCAATAAGCAGGAAGCGTAATTCGTACTTGGGAACCAAAGTAACAATTGCTGCCAATATCGCTGCCAGGGGGAGAGAGCCGCCCATGAGCTGCACGCTGTCAGAAACGGGAATAAGTGATCCAAAGCCCACATAAAGAAGACTGCCGAGCAGCCATGAGGCGATATAGACAAATAGAAATTGCCGTTTGTTTAAGAAGGTAAAGAAGATCTGACCGACCCAATAGAGCCAGAGACTATCAAAAAGTATGGTCCAGAGCTTGACGTAAACGAAATTCGATGTAACCAATGACCAGGGTTGTGCAATAAAGCTTGAGAAATTACTCGGTAAACTTAATAGACGCACCGTAGGCTCCAAAAAGCTTTGTGGTACAATTTTTAATTCGAAGAGCAGGTCTAAAAAATAAATGAGGACAAATAAACAGACCTGAATACTGATCACCAAAGGTACGGGCGATCCAGTTTTATAGGTTTGTCTCCAAAAATCTTTTAAACCGATGTTATTCATTGCGCACGATATTAATAAATTCCTTTTCTAATCTTCCACAGTTTAAGCAGTAGATAGCCAAATAGTGCACCACCGACATGAGCCAGGTGAGCCACAGAATCCCCTGGTCTAGACAAACTCATATAAATTTCGATGAGGATGAATCCACCGATCATATACTTTGCTTTGACTGGTACAGGAATAAACAAAAATTGAAGCGGTATGTTTGGAAAAAGGTAGGCAAATGCTAATAGAACACCATAAATGGCTCCTGAGGCCCCCAACATCGGAATGAGGTAGGTTAGTGCTTCATTATTTCCGGTATTGGCCATGGCAATAAGTTCGTTTCCGCTTATGCCGTGAAGTGGAGCGAAAGAACCTGTCGAATTATAGAGTTGTATACCATTTACAGCTGTATAAAGAAACCAGGCACCGATTCCCGAAACCAGGTAGAAATTTAAAAAACGTTTTGAACCAAGGACCTGCTCAATCATAGGACCGAACATGACCAGGGAAAACATATTGAAGAAGATATGGCTAATATTGTTCTTGTCGTGCATAAACATATGCGTGATCACCTGCCAAATTTTAAAATAAGGGGAGTCCGGATAATAGACCGCAAGATAATCATATGCTACAGGTACAAGTTGTGATCCAATATAAAATATGATATTGATGATCAATAAATTCTTGATAACAGGTGTCAGTTGTGGAAACATATATTTTATCTTCTAATTTTTGCCAAATTTTTCCGCTAACTCTTGCAGTGTAAATGTTACAATCACAGGGTTGCCATAGATGGAGATATTGGGTGAGTGACAGGCAAATAGTCTGTCCACAAGCTCTGCCATTGCTGTATTGTCCAACGCGGTACCAGGTTTAATGGCCGCATTACGGGCAAGGCTTTTTGCAAGATTTTCGCGCTTAGCGAGCTTATACTCAGATTGATTGTTTTTGTAATCCTCCAATATTTTCTCAATCATCTTTATTTCGTCGAACCCTGTCCCTAAGTCTGCAGGAATTCCGTCAATAATATAGGAATTTTTTCCAAATTCACGAATTTGAAAGCCTAAGCCATTGATGTCTTCCAGGAGATCTTTCATTAATTCATTATCTGCAGCATTTAGGTCCAAAGTCTGTGGAAACAAACTTTGCTGACTCAGCCCTTTATGTTGGTCCAGTTGCGCAAGAAATTGCTCAAAGAGAATACGTTCATGTGCAGCCTGTTGATCAATTAGAATAAATCCAGAGTGAATCTGAGAGACAATATATTTATTATGGAGCTGAAAAAAGAGCTTTGAGGATGACTTATCCTCCACCTGAATGACCTGTGAGCTATCCGTATGCAATTCCGGCTCCGCATGCAATGGCAGCTGAACAGATTCCTCCTCTTCGACGATTTGGTACAGGGAATCCCAATTGCTAGGTATGCCACCTGTTTTCTTGTTAAGTCCTTCAGCGTAGCTTTCTGAACGGGTGTAGCTCGAATTGGATTTCGATTTGTCTGTATCAAATGGATTGAAGTCTGGATTAAAAGTTACCGTTGGAACGATAATTTCATCCAATGCCTTTTTTGTAATAAGATTGGTGAAGCTTGTTTCCTGTTCAAAATCCAAAGATGGCATGATATTGTACCGTCCCAACGATCTTTTTACGGCTGAACGGATAATGGCGTAAATAGCCTTATCGTCTTCATACTTAATTTCGGTCTTGGTAGGGTGTACGTTGATATCGATGCGTGCAGGATCTATGTCGATAAATAATACATAGAAAGGGAATGTTTCGGCCTGTAAAATATCTTCATAAGCATTCATGACTGCATGGTGCAGGTATGGATCACGTACAAAGCGTTTGTTGACAAAGAAAAACTGTTCACCACGTGTTTTTTTTGCAAATTCAGGTTTCCCAACAAAACCTTCTACCTTGATGATCGACGTATCTTCTTCCACAGGGACAAGTCGCTGATTGTAATTGTTCCCGAAAATATGGACAATACGTTGTTTTAGTGTCTCTGCCGGCAAATGGTAGATCTCATTTCCGTCGCTATGTAAGGTTAGGAAAATCTGTGGGTTCGATAAAGCAATACGTTGAAATTCATCAATGATATGACGCATTTCTACCGAGTTGCTCTTTAGGAAGTTCCGCCGTGCAGGAATATTGTAAAAAAGATTTTTAACTAAAATATTTGTTCCGGCAGCAACAGCTTCCGGGTATTGGTTGACAACTTTTGATCCCTCTATCTCAACAACTGTACCCAGTTCATCTTCAATGCGGCGTGTTTTGAGCTCTATCTGTGCAATCGCAGCAATGGATGCCATTGCTTCACCACGGAAACCCATCGTACGGATAGCGAATAAGTCTTCAGCCTTACGAATTTTCGATGTTGCGTGACGTTCAAAACAAAGACGAGCATCAGTTACGCTCATGCCACAGCCATTGTCAATGACCTGGATCAATGACTTGCCTGCATCTTTAACAATAAGTTTTATTTTGTCAGCTCCAGCATCAATAGCATTCTCAATCAATTCTTTAATGGCAGACGCTGGTCGCTGCACCACTTCTCCCGCCGCAATCTGATTAGCAACATTATCTGGAAGTAATTGAATAATATCCGACATATAATACAAAGTTAAGAAATATCCATATTTACAGCGTATAAACACTGATGAAAATCAACTGGACATTCCGTATGTTCTTTAAAAGCAAAAACCTTTAATGTGTTCATTTATACAAATGAAAATGGATGGCATTGATAAATAGTTGTGTCCTATTCCTCGGCCGTCAACGTCAGTGTTCGATATCTATTGCCCCTGTAAGACAAAGCCCAAGGAGTTGGAAAACATTCCTGCGCAATAACCGAGCCATCCCGGGCAAACAGCAGCCGTGAAACATAATACTTCGCGGCTGCCGTTTCAAAGGCATTACATTTCCAATTTTAAGAAACGTGCTGTTTCGCTTTTATTATTTTTAATTAAGTTTTCAGGTGTTCCTTCAAATAGAACCTGCCCGCCGTCTTTGCCACCTTCGGGACCGATATCAATGACCCAATCGGCCGATTTAACGACATCAAGGTTATGCTCAATAATCAAAATGGTATTCCCGCGCTCGACCAGACGATTGATAACGCCCATAAGGACATTGACATCTTCAAAGTGAAGACCTGTTGTCGGTTCATCAAGGATATAGAATGTATTTCCAGTGTCTTTTTTAGAAAGTTCAGTAGCCAATTTTACCCGTTGTGCCTCACCTCCCGATAAGGTTGTGGAGGACTGTCCTAAGGTGATATAACCCAAACCTACATCCTGCAGTGTTTTGATCTTTCGGTAAATACTCGGTACATTTTCGAAGAAATCCACAGCATCGTTGATGCTCATATCAAGTACATCGGAAATGGATTTTCCTTTGTAGCGTACCTCTAAAGTTTCTCGGTTGTAGCGTTTTCCGTGACATGTTTCACAAGGAACCTGTACATCGGGAAGGAAATTCATTTCGATGACTTTCAGCCCGGCTCCCTGACAGGTTTCACAACGACCACCTTTGACGTTAAAGGAAAATCTTCCTGGCTTATAGCCTCTGATCTTAGCTTCTGGAAGTTGAACAAACAAGGTTCTGATATCCGAAAATACACCGGTATAGGTCGAAGGGTTGGACCGTGGTGTACGGCCGATAGGACTTTGGTCGATCTCGATGACTTTGTCAATATGTTCTAACCCTTCAATTTTTTTGAAAGGAAGTGGAATTGCTTTGGCTCTGAAAAAATGTTTATTCAAAATCGGGTATAAAGTACCTGTGATTAGGCTTGATTTACCCGAACCTGAAACACCCGATACAACAATGAGTTTTCCTAATGGAAAAGAGACAGACAGATTTTTTAAGTTATGTCCGGTTGCTCCATGTAATGACAATGTTTTTCCATTGCCCTCACGGCGTTTCTCGGGAATCTTAACCTCTTTTGTCCCGTTGAGGTAAGCTGCTGTTAAAGAGTTCGATTTTAGGATTTCTGTTGGTGTACCTTCGGCAACCACAGTCCCACCATGAACGCCTGCAGCAGGTCCCATGTCGATAACATGGTCGGCATGTAGGATCATGTCTTTGTCATGTTCCACAACAAGGACCGAATTGCCAATATCGCGTAGGTTTTTAAGCGCATTGATCAAACGTTCGTTATCCCGCTGATGGAGCCCAATACTCGGTTCATCCAGAATATAAAGTACATTCACCAGTTGGGAACCAATCTGTGTGGCCAAACGGATCCGCTGTGCTTCACCACCCGAAAGTGTTTTAGCTGTACGGTCCAAGGTCAAGTAATTTAGGCCGACATCCAGCAGGAAGCCTAAACGTGCGCGGATTTCCTTTAATATCTCCGTTGCAATAATGAGCTGGCGTTCATCAAGTTTGCTTTCTACCTGATCAAACCATTCTTTGATGGATGTAATGTCCATCGTTGAGAGCTCATGGATGTTTTTATCCGCAATTTTAAAATGTAAAGACTCTTTTTTCAGACGCGCTCCCGCACAGGTTGGACAGGTCACTTTTGTTCTGAAGTCATCTAAAGAAGGCGCCTCATCCGATGATTTTCCCGAAAACTCTTCCAGCATCTTAAAGATTCCTTCAAATTCAACACGATATTCACGTGTGCCATAACTTCCATAAGATACCGTGACAACGATAGGCTCTTCCTTATTGCCAAATAAAAGCTGATCAATCTGTTCTTCAGTTAGTTTTTCAAGCGGTGTTGTAATCGTAAAATCTAATTTTTTTGCGACAGCTTTCAATACTTCCGAAGTCCAATTTTCCCGGGTAGGTCCCAAAGGGGCCAAACCACCTTTTTGAATACTTAGTTTTTTATCCGGAATAACGGCATTCTTATCAATTTCAAAAATATAGCCCAAACCATCACATGTAGGACAAGCACCGTATGGGGAATTGAATGAGAAGGTATTTGGCTGTGGCTCATCATAAGAGATGCCCGATTCGGCATCCATGAGATAACGGCTATAGAATTGCTCCTGATTATCTTTCGTGGAGACCTTGATGATACCTTTCGCTGTTTTCATCGCCTGCATCACTGAAGTCTGTAAGCGCTTTTTATCTTCACGCTCTACTTTCAGACGATCTACGACGATTTCAATATCGTGTATTTTGTAGCGGTCAACCTGCATTTTTGGAACAAGGTCCAATATTTCTCCATCCACACGTACCTTCACATAGCCTTGCTTACGGATTTGTTCAAACAACTCACGGTAGTGGCCTTTACGCCCCTTAACCACTGGTGCCAGGATGTTCAGGGCCTGTCCTTCAAACTCAGTCAAAATCCGTTCGATAACCTGATCGTCCGACATACGCTCCATTTTCTTCCCGGTCACATAGGAGAAAGCTTCTCCTGCTCGGGCAAATAGTAGACGCATAAAGTCATACACCTCAGTAATGGTTCCAACAGTGGACCTCGGGTTTTTGCTGGTGGTTTTCTGTTCAATGGAGATCACTGGACTTAAGCCCGATATCTTGTCCACATCCGGACGTTCCATGCCTCCCAAAAACTGACGGCTGTAGGCACTGAATGTCTCCATATACCGACGTTGTCCTTCGGCATAAATGGTGTCAAAAGCCAAGGAAGACTTTCCGCTGCCACTTAAACCTGTGATAACAACCAATTCATTTCTCGGAAAAGAAACATCTATATTTTTTAGATTATGCGCACGCGCTCCAAATACCTGAACTTCACTTTGTTCGCCCAAATCTGGGCTTCTTTTTACTGCCATGAAAACTCCTTAAGGTCCCGTGTGAGGGATTAAATGCAAAACATGCAAAATTACAGATTTTAAAGGAATTATGCGAGCCTTTCTGACTTTTGGAACAAAATGTGATATACAAGTGATTTAAAAAAATAATGTACCTTGCACAGTAAATCTAAATTTATGCGAAAATACGACGTCAGCAAACAAGAGAAACAATCGATCGACGATATTGTCCAATTTTGGAAGAAAGAGAACTTATTAGATGAGCAAAAAGCGAACGAGCTGATGGATAGTTTAGACGTGAAAAGTTTTGATTGGGGACAACTGGCTAGATATGCCTTTTGGATTGCCTTGGCATCTCTGGTCTTCGCTGTCTTTTCGTTGTTTACAGATGCATCATTCTTGGCCTTTGTGGATACACTCTACGAAGCACCTAATATCCTATTTTGCTTCTTTTTCGCTGCCGTGGCTGTATTATTCTATACGCTGGGTTTTCGGTATAAGAAACGCTATCCTTATAAAAATCTATCCACGGAAACCATGATGCTGATTGGAGTTTTCGGAACTGCGGCCTGTATCGGGTTTATGGGTAAAGTATTGGATAAAGATACGATGCACTATTCCCTGTTATTTTTACTCTCCGTGGCGATTTATGGCTTTCTTGCCGTCAAGCTCGAGAGTAAGCTGATTTGGACGTTTATGCTTTTGGCCTTGGGCGTATGGTTTGCGACCGAGACCGCCTACCATAGCAATTGGGGATTTAAGTTTTGGGGGATGAACTATCCGCTGCGTTTTACCATTTTTGGGGCACTGATAACCGCGTTGGCTGTTTGGGTTCAACCCAGGTTTGAAAGGCTACAAATCTTTCAGCCCATCAGTTATATTGTGGGATTGATCTATCTGATGGTATCCTTGTGGACCCTTTCTATTTTTGGAAATTATGCTGATTTCTATGAATGGACGACTGTACGTCAATACCATATGTTCTACTGGGGTATTTTATCCACTGCCGTGTCGGTATTCCTGGTTGTCTACGGCTTAAAAGCGAAAGATAACGTCAGCAGAGAAGTAGGCTTTGTATTTTTAGTGCTCAATATCTATACCCGCTATGTCGAGTATCTCTGGGATAATATCAATAGAGCAGTGTTCTTTTTAATTTTGGCCGTGTCCTTTTGGTTTGTCGGCCGTTGGGCAGAGAAATTATGGAACAAGCGGAAAGAAGAGATTGCCGGATAATCCTTAAAATTGAATCGTAAATCCGACTGCTCTATGTGAACTGATACTAAGCTTGGGATCTAGGCTTAAGTATTTTCGGATTCGGGTAATAAAGACATCCATACTCCTTCCGGTAAAGAAATCTGCGTTTCCCCATACCTTTTCAAGGATTTCTTCGCGTGTGACAAGTTGACCATTGTGTTGCGACAGAAATAGGAGAAGTTGCGATTCACGTTCAGTAAGCTTATATTGTTTCGAAGCATGGCTTAATAATAACTGTTCGGGATAGAAAATATACGTACCTATGGCAATCGATTTTGGGGTACTATTTTTCTGATTTCGCTTTAATATATTCTGTATGCGAAGTAACAGTTCTTCAGGATCACAGGGTTTGGTGATATAATCATCGGCACCGATTTTTAGTCCCGTGAGCTTATCTATTTTTTGCTCCTTGGCTGTTAAAAAGATAAATGGCAACGTGGGGTATAGGGCGTTGATTTCTTTAGCCAGGCTAAAACCACTAATTTGAGGAAGCATAACATCCAGTATAACCAGATCGTAATCGGCTAGCTGCTGGAAATTTTCCGTAAGATCATTGGGCTGCGCTATCCAGTCTATGTTAAATGTGGATAGCTCAAGGTATTGCTTGAGCATAAAACCAAAATCGGGATCGTCTTCAACGAGTAATATTTTATTCATTTTTGTTTTCAGTAGTTGAGTTAATATAAATACTTTAGTCTATGGCCGTCTATTGTCTTTTCACAGCTTATCCTTGTTTTTGGTCATATTTCCGATGATGGGACAAGCGCATGCGGCAGCTGGATTTTAAACGTAGTCCCGACATTGGGTTCGCTGGTTACAGTAAGTTGTCCGTGATAACGATCGACGATTTTTTTTACAAGGAAAAGACCTATTCCCAGGCCTTTGGTGTCGTGAACATTGTCTTTTTGTATGCGGTAAAACTTGTCGAAAATATAGGGTAGCTCGGACTCCTCCATGCCGTAACCGTTATCCTGTATATAAACCGAGAGTTTGCCTTTCTGATCCTCAAAAGAGATATTAATCCAAGTTGCACCATATTTTACGGCATTGTTCATCAGGTTCTGAAATAGTGTTGTCGCATCATTTGGGCTCAGGCATAGTTTGCCGTCAGGCAAGAGACTTAATTGGAATGCAATAGCGGAGTTGGTCAGTTGAAAATCGTCGAAAATAGCTTGTAGTTCTGTGCTTTTAACAGGAGGCTGATCAATAGTTTGAAGATTTTCGTTAAGTGGATCAAGGGTTTGTTCCAAGCGATTTACTTGTCGTTCAATGACGGTTATAATGCTTTCGTCTGTTGATTTCCGAAGTGTTTTAGCAGCAATTTTCAGGGTTGCAATAGGTGTTTTGAGTTCATGTGAAATATTGTCGACGACATCGTGCAGTACAGTGATCTGTTTCTGCTGTTTTCTGAGATTCTGAATGGTTCTATAAAAAAGCCAAAGAAAAGCGGCCAGAATAAATAGGGTGCTCAGTAGAAGCGAAGTGAGTTCCCTGAACAATATCCAGTTGAGATTTGTCACCTCAAAGGAAGTCTTCCGGTGAACAAAAAAGGTGTACAAGATCTCCCTGCTTTGGATACTGTCTTTGACTTTCTGTGTTTCCGTTTTTTCTGTTATCCACTCGCTTGAAGAGAGTTCTACAGGCTGACGAAATGTCCCATTCGTTATGTAAACCGTGATTGGACCAGCCGCAATCTGTTTTTCTAGGTTCTTAAAGTAGATACCCAAAATTTCCTTTTTCAGGATAACATCCATTCCCAAGGGTTTAAATAAGCTGTCGACGTATCGTGTAAGCTTTTGGGATGTTTTATGGGCGTTTGTGCGGTATAGCTCTTTTAGTTTTTCGGCCGTTATCTCATGTTTAACCAATTTGATGTAGTAATCTCTTGCAATGTCTTTGCTCATTAAATCATCATCAAAAAGCCTATCATTTTCATGGAGCTTGCTCAGCTTATTTTTCACCGTGGTAAAAATATCGCGTTGTTTGAGCTGATAGGTGTTGTGTAATTGATAGCTCTGTATGCCGATAAGAACGGCAAAAAATAATGTAAAGAGAACGATATAACTTTTGGGCTTCAATTCCATATACAAATATAACTGCTGAGGGCTAAGATAATATACCTTAACCCAGTATTAACCCTTTATTAACCATTATTTGCCGTCACTATAGACACTTTTGAAGCATAGCATATCAGTATGAAATGGCCGCGATTGTCAAATAGAATAATGCGGATAAGCTATACTAGAATTAAAAGACTAATTATTTGTACATGAAATTGATCCTATTTTTTCTGACTTTCCCCCTGTTGCTTTCGGCGCAGACTAAACAAATCGGGGGACAAGTACAGGATGCAAACAAAATTGTGCTGGCGGGTGCGACCGTTATGCTATTGGATAGCAACTATCAAGAGATCCGTGAAGTGAAGACTGACCATTTTGGAAAATTTGTAGTTACGCTGGATCATCCGAGTGGATACTATCTACGGACAACCTATCTGAACTTCAAGTCTCAGGAACTTTTTTTTCGCAGCGATACCATTTCACGCCCTTTGTTACTTGAGCTCCTTCCCGAAGCAAAGGTACTCGAAGAAGCACAGGTCGTGGGTCGAGCTCCCCGATTGATCCGCAAGTTGGATCGCTTAGAGTTCAACGTTCAGAATTCCAATCTTTCAGCACTCAATAGCTGGGATATTTTGAAGCGTACGCCATTGGTGATGGTGAATGGTGCGGATTTAATGGTCCGGGGGAACAAAAATATTGTTGTCCTCATTAATGATCGAAAAGTAATGCTCACGGGGGACGAACTGAAAATCTATCTGGAGAATACAGCAGGTAGCGACGTGCAATCGATAGAGGTTATTACCAATCCACCTGCAAAATATGAAGCTGAGGGAAGCACGATTATCAATATTAAACTTTCCAAATCCAACCTATATGGCTATAGAGGCACGGTGGTTGCATTGGCCGAAAAAAGCAGTACCTGGAAGCAACTGTTTGGACTGACCCAGTATTATAAAAATGAAAAATTCAATCTTCGAGGTACTTATAATTTCGGACGAGGGACTTACGCACGCTATGAAACGAATTATGTTTATTATCCGAATGAGCAAACCTCATGGGAAGGTGTCATGGATCGATTTGATACCAATAACAGTCAGAACAGCTATGTGTTTTCGATAGACTATACACCCGATACAACCTGGACGGTTAATGCTGGACTAAATGGATATTACGGACCGAAAACCTATGGTACTTATGAGGTGCCCACCATTATATACGATAAAAATCATGTACAGGAGTCTAGTTATTTTACCACCAATGACCATCAACGATCGACAAAAACGAATAACCTCTACCTTCAGGTAACAAAGAAGCTTAATTCCAGGTGGAGCATAAATTGGTCATCCTACTTCACTGACAATCATTCGACAAATGATCAGGATGTACTGACAGCGCTGCGATTTAAGGGGGAGGAACCGACAGATACCCGATTTATTAGTAATAATGGAAATAAAAATCGGCTTTTTTCTTCCCAGATAGATTTCACCGGAAAAATAAGGAAGCTGGGGATGGAGTTTGGTGGGAAATTTAGCGATGTGAAAACGACGAGTACCCTTGCTTTCTTTGATGATGAATCAGGAGAGCTCGAGCAAAGGCCTGATAAGAGTAGTGTGTTTGATTACAAAGAACGTAATGTGGCTTTGTATGGCTCATTGGACTATGCCTGGAAAAAATGGAGCTGGAAAGCAGGTTTAAGGGGAGAATATACCGATTTGGAAGGTATTGTATCCGAACCAACTGATATCAATAAGCGTGATTATTTTGTGCTCTTTCCGACATTTTACATGCAATATGCCTTGACTGACGATCAGCAGTTTGGTTTTTCCTATGGGAAGCGTATCAGCCGACCTTCTTACTCTTGGCTTAATCCCGCAAAATCCTATTACAATCGTTTTTCTTATTTTCAGGGAGACCCACGTTTAAGGGCGACGATCGTTCATAACCTGAATCTGACCTGGACAAAAAACAACTGGAATATCGATCTCTTCTACCGATTTGAAAAGTGGCCCAATATGGAAATTTCCCGCCAAGATAACAACAATCACCAACTTATTTTCCAATATACCAATATCAAGAAAGGACAAGGGGCAGGGATAGACTTAGGAAAGAGTTTTCAGCTGACCGGCCGCTGGGGATTGAATCTGCAGCTAGAGGGGATGTATAACCAGAATTACTTTATGGGTACTGATGACATATTGCACAAGAATGATGTGTATATCGGCAACGGAAACGTAAGCACCAACTATGTGCTGAATAAGGATGCCGGTTGGAACCTTGAACTGGGTAATACATTTACATCGCCCACGATACAGGGGCCATTTCATATTACAGGGTATTCAAGTACCTATGTGATGACAAATCGAAAATTCTTTAAAAAGAAATTTGAAGTAAATCTATCATTTATGGATATTTTCAAAACAGAGAAAATGACGATATCATCCAAGTACGGCGATCAAAATAATTTTTATAGGGACTATCGGGATACTAGAAAAGTAAATCTGACGCTGCGATATCATTTTGGAAATCAGAAAGTCAAAAGCAGTAATCAACCCACTAGAACAGAAGAGCAGAATCGTTTGTAAATCAGTTAACCCTAGTAAAGTGAAATCCTTCCGATTCCCTGTATCTATTTTATTCATA
The DNA here is from genome assembly GCF_002472745.1 of Sphingobacterium sp. UBA7253. Lineage (NCBI taxonomy): Bacteria > Pseudomonadati > Bacteroidota > Sphingobacteriia > Sphingobacteriales > Sphingobacteriaceae > Sphingobacterium > Sphingobacterium sp. UBA7253. The sequence goes on from NZ_DKSP01000037.1 coordinate 49,756, forward strand.
ATACATTGGTAAAGGAAATGGATGTAGCATTCATTAAAAACAATAATCCTCCACATCGCATGTGGAGGATTATCAGATGCTAAGAAAGTATTTTCTTAGTTTATTTTCAAAGAATACGTGATATTGATACCACCAGCGGCAAGCATATCGTGTACTGAGCAATATTTTTTAACGGCTAATTCAGCCGCTTTGGCTGCTTTTACCTCATCAATTTCACCTTTTAGGAAAAAATTAATGTGTATATCTGTAAATACTTGTGGAATTTCTTCCCGGCGTTTACCTTCTACTTCGACCTGGATATCGTCAATTTGTTGGCGTTGTTTTACCAATATGCTATGGAGGTCAAAGACGCTGCAAGAACCCAGTGCCATTAAAACCAATTCCATTGGACGCACACCTTTTCCTTCACCGCCGATAGCTTCCGAGCCATCAATGTTGACTTTGACAGGGGATAATTCACTGCTGGCTTCGAAATGCACAGCTTGGTTGACACGGTTTAATTTGATTTTCATCTTATTTTATTCTTTTTTTGCTCGTTTAGGCTGTGGAACGTGAGACAGTAAGTCACCCTTTCTACAGCCTAAACGAGTTTTTTCTGTTCAATCTATACTAAACAAACTTAGATAAATTACCTTTTATATGCAATATAATTGCGTAGTATATAAAAGTAATTTATCGATCTCTCCTCTGCCTATTGAGGAACTTATTTATAGAGGAAATATACAAAAAAGGCAGACGATTATTCGTCTGCCTTTTGTCAGTATATTGATCCCTGTTTATTTTGAAACAGTATCAGGTAGTTTAACACCGCGATATTTTGCTACGTCAACTTGTGGGATCTTCGATCCATATTTTGAATTGATCGCACTGATAAAGATATTGGCCATTAGGGCATTTCCAATTGGCGTTAGGTGGATACCATCCAAAGAGAAGGCATTTCCAGTAATATATTTGGCACTAACCGCTAATCCGTTGATACGAACACCATCTTTTACATTATTCAAGAACTCATGTACATCCGCCAAGGCCAGGCCTTTTGAGTTTGCAGCAGCTTTGATGGCCGTATTATACTCGTTGATACGTTGTACAACTGTTGCCGTTTCGCTTACATCAAGCACGTATTTGTCTTCCACAGGATTCAGTGGGTGTAAGCCGTACGGAATTTGTGCCGCATTTGGTTTCCCCAATAATCCTGTTGAAGAGAAAGGGAGAACAAAATAATCTTGATCAGTAGCTGCACGAGGACCTGACTTTGTGGCAATGTAGATATTTGTTACCGGTGTCGGCGGATTTGTTGCATTCACGGCTGCCAATAAAGCGGCACGGGTTACCGTCGTAAAATAAGGTGTTGCTGTTACATCAGGAATTGTGGCCAGTACGCCTTTTTGACCTCCTGCTGTTAATGTCGTTACATAGTTGCCCAATAAAGACGTGAAGAGCGCAGTAGAGGTCAATGTTGATGTTGGTCCATCTTCTACACCACCGTTAGTCGCCCAGCCTAAAGCATCGTTATTGCCTAAAGCAAAACTAAAGAAGGTGTGGTTTTGCGTGGTGGAATAGGCAAAATATGTTTTCATCGCATCCGCGTCAGGTAGTAAGCGTTCGAAATACATGTTTCCAGCTTGGGATCCCACGCCAGCAGCAAAGGCCATATCCATACGCATACCCGGTACACCAAGGTTGTTAATCGGGTCGGTATATTTGGTCAACAATTTTGGTGAAGCCGAGCGATAGGCCAATTTATCAGTTACCTGGGCAGTAACAGGCTGGCCATTGACAAGTGCTGTAAGCGTAATATAGCCAGAACCATTGGCTTGATCTTCACTGAAAAATGGCGATTTGAACTCACCTCCACCCACTTGTTTCAATTGCTCCGCAATTAAATTGGGGTAAGCCACCTTTTGGCCCTCCAAGTAGAGTCCGCCATCGGCATAACCTGCTGTCAATGAATTTCCGATGGCAACATATTTTGAAAAATTAAGCGATCCAGCCGAAGGCGTATATTCGTCCAAGGTAGGTTTACATGAGGCGATCGCTAAAAGTGCTAACGCCGCAGCTATATAAAGTTTGTTTTTTTTCATCTTAGTCAAATTTGGCTGTTAATTACCATTTATAGCTTACACCAATACCAGGAGCAAAAATATTTGTCGCATAAGTCCCGGAAAGATGACTCTCCACATTGGTTGATTGGCGAGCCACGATGCGTTGGTATGCAAAGGAACCTGTGACGTCAAATTTTGGTGATGGTTTTATTGTAAAACCTCCTGATATCAAATACCTGGTGTTATCTGGTGTCTCCGGATAAACATAAGCACTCTGCTGTACTGGAGTTGCGATCACACCGCCACCTATACGTAATTGCAAGCGGTCGGAAGCAATATATTCCAATCCTGCTTTGACGGATCCTGCTTTATCGTATTTTTTTGGAGAATGCGTATCTTGCAATACCGGCGTATTTTCTTTGTAATCGAAATCTAGCGCCTTATAGATGTCATAATTGATGATTGTTGCATCAAGAGCCATCTTCAATTTCTCCGAAATAGGGAAGGCAACGCCCGCGGCAAATGTGGATGGTAGCGGTAATTCAGCACTGAATTTGTTGCCCGCAGGGAAGTTGCTTGCTACCGATTCAGGCACGTCAAAATTTGCATCTCCATTTTTAAGTTTGGTGACGACTTTAGAGCGGTAACTTACCGATATAGCGAAGTCGTCTTCTAAGTTATAATGAATACCCACGTTATACCCCGTTCCAGTTCCAGTTCCTTTTAGGGTTGCCAGTCCGGCGTGACCGTCTGGATAGAATACCGGAACAGAATTTTCGAGGTCTACGGTACCAATGTTGTATACAAAACCACCCCCAACACTAAAATTTTCAGTCAGTTTGAAACTCAATGTGGGCTGAATATAGATTGCACGTAGCGAAAGGCTGACCAAACTGAATTTACCTACCCAATCTTTCCCCCAATCGACGGCTCCACCGTAAGGTGTGTATACTCCAATACCGGCTTTCCACCAGGAGTTTTTAGGGCCGAATGCAGCAAATAATGAAAAAGGAGTTGAAATCTGATTTCTAGTATGATAAACAACTGTACTGCCGACCTCTTGAAAGCCAGATTTGTACATCACGGCATTACCGGCAACTGAAATAGCGTTATGGTCCATTTTTGCTAAAGCACCCGGACTATAAAAAATGGAAGACTCATCTAAAAAGTAAGCAGAACCTGCTCCCCCCATTCCCACAGCTTTGGGACTTTGTAGATTCACTTGAGATCCTTGTGCAAACAGGAGTGACGGACTTGCACAAAGTATTGAAAATAGCAGTTTCTTCATACTAGTGTTTATTTTTGGTTAACATTCCTCTTTCAAATACAATGCTAACATAATAAATGTTTGACTAAAATTAATAAATGTTGTGTAATATTTTTTTTGCTCGTACCTTTAAGTGCAAGGATACTAAAAATTAAACGATCATATTATATGGCTACAATCACTTTTAAAGGCAATCCAGTAAACACAAAAGGCAGTTTACCACAGGTTGGCGAGCAAGCCCCTGATTTTAAATTAACTGCAGGCGATCTTTCCGATAAGTCTCTTACAGATTTCAAAGGAAAAAAAATTGTATTAAATATTTTTCCTAGTGTAGATACCGGAACGTGTGCTGCTTCCGTACGTGCATTTAATAAAGAGGCTTCTCAGTTGGATAACACCGTTGTGTTATGTATATCGAAAGATTTGCCTTTTGCACAAGGACGCTTTTGTGCAGCAGAGGGGCTAAATAACGTAGTGACATTATCAGAGTATAAAGATTCAAACTTTTCAGATGCTTATCAATTGGCTATCGCTGATGGACCTTTGGCAGGTTTATTAAGCCGTGTTGTCATCACATTGGATGAAAATGGAAAAGTATTGTACGAAGAGCAAGTCGCAGAAATTGCTGATGAGCCAAATTATGCTGCAGCGATCGCATCGTTGAATTAAGTAGGATGTGAGTGAATAAAAAAGCCTTTGCTTATGCAAAGGCTTTTTTAGTTGATGTATATTCGCTAACTATAACAAAGCGAATGTTTATTTCGTTTTCTCTAAAGCCTGCAAGATATCGTTGATGATATCTTGTTGATCTTCCAGACCCACAGACAGGCGGATACTGCCCGGTTTGATGCCTAAGTTTAAGCGCTCATCTTCCGACAATTTTGAGTGTGTGGTGGAGGCTGGATGCGTTGCGATTGATCTTGAATCTCCTAAATTAGAGGTATATAAAATCATTTCCAAATGATCTACAAAGGCTTTTGCTCGCTCAAAACCACCTTTGACAACAAAGGTTACAATACCGCCACCAGCTTTCATTTGTTTCTTGGCCAGCTCATATTGTGGATGGCTTGGTAAAAATGGATATTTTACATCCTCAATTTCCGCATGATTTTCCAATGCCTCGGCCAAAGCCAATGCGTTAGAACAATGGCGGTCCATACGGATGCCCAACGTGTCTAAACTTTTTGATATGATCCAGGCATTGAAAGGCGATAATGCGGGGCCTGTATGACGGATAAAGAACATCAATTTATCGATAAGCTCTTGTTTTCCGACAACAATACCGCCCAAAACACGACCCTGTCCATCCATATATTTGGTCGCCGAATGGATAACCAGGTCAAATCCATATTGAATCGGTTTCTGAAGATAAGGTGTGGCAAAGCAGTTGTCAATCGACAGAATGATATGGGGATATTTCTCCTTAAATTTACCCAACCATTCCAAATCAACCAATTCCAGACCAGGATTGGATGGCGATTCCAAAAAGATGATTTTCGTATTTGGCTGAATCGCTTTTTCCCATTCTTCCGGATTAGCTGCGTCTACGTAAGTCGTGGTCACACCCCAACGTGGGAAGAGTTCCGTAAATAACTGATGTGTAGAGCCGAATATTGCACGTGAAGAAACGATATGGTCTCCACTTTCGATAATTCCTGCAAATGAGGCAAATACTGCTGCCATACCTGATGCAAAAGACAATCCTGCTTCTGCACCTTCAAGAATACAAACTTTGTTGATGAATTCTGAAGTATTTGGATTGGCATAGCGGGAGTAAATCATTGCATCCTCTTCGCCAGCAAAGACCGCCCGACCTTGTTCAGCGCTGTCGAAGATAAAACTTGATGTAAGGTATAAAGGAGTCGAATGTTCGCGAAGTGCTGAACGATCGACCTGTTCACGTATGATTTTAGATTGATCTTGTTTCATGATGGGTAAAGTTACGAGATGAAATTTTTATATTCGTATAATTAGCAATGAAATAACCCATCTTATGAAAAAAATATGGCTTTTGCCTTGTACTATATTCCTAGTGCTTTGCTTTTCCTGTTCAAAGGATGAGGAAGGAACTTTTGACAAAGACCAATGCAAATTCCGATCTTGTATCTAGAGTCATCTACCGCTGAATTATTTATGTCTAACGTGAACGAAATGAAATTGAGTTATCGTGGGAAACAATTGGATCGCATTATAGGAGGATTTTTAGAGATACCTACCACGAACGGATTTGCCCCCTTTTTTACGGATAAGGTGTACTGGGACGTTCGTGTAAACGGAAATCGGATGATACTTGAAAAAAAGAGTTTTAATAAGGAACTTATATTTTCAGACAGACAGAAGTTATTATTTGAGGGCGGGAAAATTGTCGAACTTATCAATACATAGGTGATTTGCTAAAAGGGGAGTACAGCTACGTCGACGAGCAACTCAGGTCCTAAAAAACGTTCTATTTTAATTCAGCGAAGAACCTAGATAGCCTCGTTGTAAGTTATCCTAATTCAGCTTTTAAAACTGTTCAGATATTTAGTGACTATGATGCCAAGCCTAATGAGATCAAAGGAGTTATAGTGCTGGAAGAGTTTCTCCCCCGAGCCTTGTCGACAAACAATTATTTAAGAAAAAATACAGTTTCGATTTCTGAAACTGGCGAGCGGGTTCAAACTGGCCGGGCCACATGTGCTGAACAATTGTTCTACTAGTGCCAAGTATTATTACAGCATTCATGTTTTGCATATTTTAATCAATCGATTGATTAAAACAAAGAATACGATTTGACCTAGGGATAAATTCTGTTGGAGCTGAGCATCGATCGGTTTTGTACGCAAATGTTACATACAGCATTTTGCAAAACTTCTTATCTTAGGGCTTTACAACCTAATTTTCTAGCACATAAATATAGACTATGTTGACAATCTTGTTATCCTCCATTTTACTTTCCAGCGGGCCTGTAGCCAAATCAGATACTTTAAAAGCTTACGGGGCTCTGCCAACCGAGCGTCAATTAAAGTGGCAAGAGATGGAAACGTATTGTTTGATTCATTATACGCCGACAACTTTCCAAAATAAGGAGTGGGGTTATGGTGATGCACAGCCCTCATTGTTTAATCCTTCGGCTTTTGATGCAAATCAAATTGCTAAGGCAGCGGCAGCGGGTGGTTTCAGGGGCTTAATTAGTGTGGCAAAGCACCATGATGGATTCTGTTTGTGGCCAACCAAGACAACATCCTATAGTATCGCTTCTTCGCCATGGGAAAATGGAAAAGGTGATATGGTCAAAGATTTTATGCAAGCGACCCATCGAAATGGGATGAAATTTGGTGTATATCTTTCTGCTTGGGATCGTCACGATGAACGTTACGGTACTCCGGCCTATGCTGAAGCCTACAGACAGCAGCTGACTGAATTGATGAGCAATTATGGCCCTTTGTTTACATCCTGGCATGATGGAGCAAATGGTGGTGATGGCTTTTATGGTGGCCATGAAGGAAAGCGTATCATCGATCGAACAACTTACTATGAGTGGCATGAAAAAACCTGGCCAATTGTACGAAAATTACAGCCTGAAGCGGTTATTTTCTCAGATATCGGTCCCGATATGCGTTGGGTGGGTAATGAAAAAGGATTTGCTGCTGAAACTTCATGGGCAACATTTACGCCGATTGGCTTAAACGGAAAAGTCGCTGTACCCGGAGCGACAGAATCACATAATGCCGAAACAGGTGACCGTAATGGTAAATATTGGATACCTGCTGAATGTGACGTGCCACAACGTCCGGGATGGTTTTATCATGAAGAACAAGATAGCCGTGTAAAAACACCAAATCAGCTGTTTGAGATCTATTTAAAATCCGTTGGAAGAGGAGCATGCATGAATCTTGGCTTAGCACCGATGCCTTCTGGTACATTACATGAGAATGATGTGAAGTCGCTGCAGGCTTTTGGGAAAAAAGTGAAGGAAACTTTCCGTACCAATTTAGCCAAAGGAGCGACCATCACGGCATCCAATGTCCGTAACGGTGATTCAAAATCCTATGGTACTTCATTTATTACCGATAACGACCGCTATAGTTATTGGGCAACAGACGATTCCAAAACATCGGCTACATTGGAAATAAAATTAAAATCCCCAGCGAAGTTCGACCTTATTCAGTTGAGAGAAAATATTAAGTTGGGACAACGTATCGATAGTGTTTCGATTGAACGTTGGGAAAATAACAGCTGGAAGCCTTTGGCCAAAGCAACAAGTATCGGCGCAAACCGCCTCATCAAACTCGAGCAACCTCAAACTGCAAGTAAATTACGTCTTCATGTTTATGCTCCTGTAGCGATTACGCTCAGTGATTTTGGATTGTTCAAGGAGTATAACGAGCCTTTTGCATTTAATACCAAAGAGGTGAAAAAGCTGACTGGATTTAAGATTTCGACAGGTAGATCCAATAATAATGCTTATATATCTGACGGAAAACCAGGTACTTTTGCGACTGTTGCTGATCAAGGTGTAATCGTTGTCGCTACAGATAAACCTGTTTCTGGTATCGGCTTCCTTCCTCGTCAGGATGGAAAGAACATAGGGACACCAACACATTATAAAATATCAACCAGTACCGACGGAAAAACATGGACCCTTGTTAAAGAGGGCGAGTTTTCCAATATTAAGGCAAATCCAATTTTGCAACAGGTGTTTTTTGATACGAACAGTGCAACCAAGTTTATCAAATTTGAACCAAAACAATTTATCGACGGCAATGAATTGGCCATAGCGGAATTTGAATTGTATGGCAAATAAATTCTTAATGTTTATCGTGGTATGTATATGTCATACCACGTTGCTTTTTGCCCAACAAAATCCACTCGTACTTTGGTATAATAAGCCCGCGAAGGTTTGGGAAGAAACTCTGCCATTGGGAAATGGACTCATCGGCATGATGCCAGATGGAAATCCTAGTCAGGAAAAGATCGTGCTCAACGAGATCAGTATGTGGTCGGGCAGTCCAGAAGATCCCAATAATTATGAAGCCTACAAAAATGTTGAAGCTATTCAGGCACTGCTTAAAGCTGGTAAAAATGATGAAGCCGAAAAACTGGTCAATGAAACTTTTGTGACCAAAGGCAAGGGGTCTGGTTTTGGTAATGGTGCAAAGGTTCCCTATGGCTGTTATCAGTTATTCGGTGACCTTTTGCTGGATTATAAATTGCCCGCGGGAACGATCGAAGATTACAAGCGTTCCTTGGACTTAGCGACTGCCTCGGCACAAACCTCATTTAAGATCAACGGACAACAGGTCCAACGTCGTTATTATACTTCTTTTGACAATAATGTAGGTGTTATCCAATTGAGTCAACATAATGATGAGGTACAGCAGTTAGGCATATCATTCCAGCGCCAGGAAAATATTGACCGTTACACCTTGTTGGACGATGGGATTCTGATCGAGGGATTTTTGCCTGATGGAAAAGGAGGTAAAAATCTGAAATTCGTTGGATTAATTCAGGTTAAAGGTAAAAATCTGCAAATCAGCAAAAAGGATAAAACCTTAGAGGTGTCTGCAAAAGGCGGTCTCACGGTCTATTTCTCAGCAAGTACTTCCTATTATGGGAAGGATCCTTTGCCTGTTGTCAAAGCGGCTGTTGCAGCAGCAAAAACTGTTGAAGAACAGAAAATATATAAAAACCATCTTGCTGCCTATCAAAAAATCTTTAATCGGGTAAGTCTTAATCTGTTTGGAAATCCGGCGAATAGCGCTATCCCTACCAATGAACGGATTGCCAATTTCTATAAAAATGCAGTTCAGGACCCTGATCTGGCCACGATTTATTATCAGTATGGAAGGTATTTGAATATTTCAAGTGCTGCTCCTAAAAATACAAATTCTCTGCCGCCAAATCTGCAGGGACTATGGGCTAATCAGATCAATACACCTTGGAATGGTGACTATCATCTCAATATCAATGCACAGATGAATCATTGGGGCGTGGAGGTCAATAACCTGAGCGAATATCATAAGCCTTTTATTGAAATGATAAAGCGGATTGCAAAAACTGGCGAGCAGACAGCAAAGGCTTACTATAACGCACCGGGTTGGGTGGTCTATATGATGACGAATATCTGGGGGTATTCCGCTCCGGGTGAGCAGGCTTCCTGGGGAGCGAGTACGGCCTCAGGCTGGCTATGTAACCATCTCTGGGAACATTATCTGTTTACCGGGGATAAAAATTACCTCAAAGAGATTTATCCGATACTCAAAGGAGCGGCAGAGTTCTACGATCATACGCTCGTGCAGGACCCTAAGACAGGATGGTGGGTCACTTCACCGTCGGTGTCGCCGGAAAATACTTTCCGAATGGCCAATGGAAAAGTTGCTGCAGTTGTGATGGGACCTACCATTGACAATCAGATCGTACGGGAGTTGTATCAGGCAGTAATTCAAGCAGATTCTATCCTGGCGATGAACGATAGTTTTGCCGGTACCTTGAAAACAAAGCTGAAGGATATCCCTCCGCCTGTAGTCGTTAGCCCATCCGGGCGTGTCATGGAATGGCTCGAAGACTATCAGGAAGTTGAACCTAAACACCGACATGTATCGCATTTATATGGTTTGTATCCTGCGGCATTTATCTCGCCACAGACGACACCTGAATGGGCTGAAGCTGCACGTAAAACTTTAGCTGTGCGCGGCGATGAAGGAACGGGCTGGTCGATAGCATGGAAAATATTGTTTTGGGCCAGATTACAGGATGGTGATCATGCACTCGAAATTTTAAGGCAATTGCTTAAACCCGCTTTTACCAATGAAACAACGTATCAAGGAGCCGGGGCAGGTACCTACCCTAATTTATTCTGTGCGCATCCGCCTTTTCAGATTGATGGAAACTTTGGTGGTGCAGCCGGAATTGCCGAGATGTTGATACAGAGTCATAACGGTTATATCCATCTATTACCTGCTCTACCCAAAGCCTGGTCAAAGGGCGAAGTTAAAGGGCTTAAAACCCGCGGAAACTACACCGTAGACATCAAATGGGAAAATGGAAAAGTTTCCGATTTGCAGATTAAAGGTAAAAAAGGAAAGATTCGTCTATTTGAAAACGGAAACTATAGAGATTATGAGGTTCGTTAACTATTTGTGTTTGATCTCCGTGCTGGCCTTGGGGACGACAGCTTGTACCCAAAAGTCCGAATCGGCGAAGACAGCCGCCTTGTTGAATAGCTTTAGCTATAAGATAACCGGAAAAACCACTGCCGCAAACGGAACTCAGGTGAGCCTCGTCGATCACGATAATAAATTGCAGCAATTTATAAAAACTCAGGTTGCCGATGGACAATTTGTTTTGGAAGGCGAATTGGCTATGGCCGGATTTTATGATATTCAGATAAAGGGTATGGAGCCCTATAGGTTATTTGTCGAAGGGGGGAGTGACTATGATTTGAGTGAAAATCAGGGCAAGTTTACCTTGACAACCTCTTCGCAGAATGCAAACGATTTTGTGCAGTTCAATGCAGCCTACCAAAAGCGTGAACAGGAGGAAAAAAATAAAACGGCAAATAAAAGCCAACGGATAAGGCAGTTGGAGAGCCAGTTGCCTTCGATGGCTGCAAGAAAGGATGGTTCCTATGAAAAAGCAGTGGATGAAATACAGCGCTTAAGCGGTAATGCCGCATTTAATCCACGTACATTATATGCCGATTTTATTCTCGATAGTACCCACCGCTCATCCTTGGTATTGCCTTATTTTTTTAAATACATCTCCTTGGATCAGACGAATTATGAAAAATTCGATGCCGCATTGTTGAGTTTTAATGCAGATTTGCAGAAGCATCCTTATTTTAAATTTGCCCGAGAAAAGGTCGATAGGGTGAAAGACTTCTATGAAAATATGCCAGTATTTCCTGCTATTAGCCCCATGAATGTAGAACGGGATAGCTTGAATTTAAAGGATATTTCAAAGGCTAAAATGCTGATCGCCGCATTTTGGAGAGCTTCCAATACAAATAGCAAGGCCGATATGGGGATGTTACGGAAAAAAGAATCTCAGTTGAACGCTATGGGAGTACGTGTTATCTATTTTTCACTGGATAAGGATCTGGATAAATGGATCAAATCAAGTAAGGATCTCGCCCTAGGTAAGCAGAGCTATTTTTTGAATTATAACGACCAAGCAACGATGGAAAATGATTTTGGTATAGATCGTACGCCAAGTTATTTATGGATAAATCCGCAGACCTTCCAAATTTTATCCTTGAGTGGTGAGGATCCAGCGATGCCACAGTTTTTAGGGAAGGTAAAGGTATTTCTTGCTAAAAATTAACGGTTATTGTCTTAAAAAATCTTACATTTGAATTAACTGTTTAATATTTGTTATTTCAATACGTAATGAAAGTTGTTCAATTTACAGTTCCGGTTGTTTACCAAGGATCTATTTGTGTGCAGGAAGATATTCTGCCTTCATTCTATAGCAACTACCACCGACACAAGGAAATCCAGCTGACCTACATTTTGAAGGGGAGGGGAACCTTTATGATTGGCAACTTTACCCACAATTTTGAAGAGGACGAGATCTATATCGTTGATGCGGATGAACCGCATATGTTCAAAACAGGGGAGGATATAAAGGATGGCATTCATGCCATCCATATTTTTTTCGACTACGAGCATTTTAAACCCTTTCTGGATTTCCCTGAATTTGATGATGTTAAGTATTTTCTGGAACATATCAACGTCAGTAAAAAATTGGATGCGGAGCATTCCGTCGCGTTAAAAGAAAAGTTTGTACAGATTAACGTGAGCGCGGGCATAGATCGTCTCCTCTCGTTTGTGAAGCTGATTAATTTTTTAAGTAAAAAAGTAGATCAATGGACTTCGCTGTATACAGGTATTCCACAAAAGAAGTTCTCAGATGCCGAAGGATTGCGAATCAATGAAATATTCCAATATACTTTCCAGCATTTTGGAGACAAGATTTCCTTGGAAGATATAGCAGCGGTAGCACACATGACACCACACGCATTTTGCAAGTATTTTAAGAAACATACCCGGAAAACCTATGTTACCTTCCTCAATGAAATCCGGATTGAACGCGCCTGTAAAATGTTGATTGACGAATCTTCGGAAAGTGTTTCTAATATCGCTTTTAAAACAGGGTTTAACAATGTTGTCAATTTCAATCGGGTGTTCAAGAAAATAACCAAACTGTCGCCGAGTGAATATGTACAGGAACATCGTATGCGCGACTAGGTTGTTTGGCGGATGTTACTATGCCGTTTAATGGAATAGTCTATGGAGATTTCCGAGCTATAGCTGGATCCTCATACCGTTGATTTTTGGTATGCTCCCCTCCGCGGAAATCGGAATAATGGTTTTGTTGACAATATCGAAAAAAGACTCGTCTCTGTTAATTTTAAGAGCAATGACATCGCGATGCGCGAAATTGGACATTCCTTTGCCCAGCTTTCCGATGAGTATTGGACTGGTAATCCATATGCTATTGAGTGTGTAAACCGCTCGCAATCGGCAGATGCAAAGCAGGTCCACTGGAAATGCTGGCTTGGAAAAGACGGAGTTGGTATTTGGACAAAATTGATTAGCCAAAGAATATTCAGGTTAAAATAGACAAGAAGAAAAACACAGTACAGTTGACGGTAAAAGATAAAGTCGATGCGCATTATAACTATATCTGGTTGAATGAAGATGGTAATCCGATTTATGAATGGGACTAATTTAATGGCGAGTATGTACGTCCAACAGGGGTGAATAATGTGCTCAAAATGAAATTAACAACCTCTTCTGGAAAGATATACGTTCAAAAAATAGATAAAGAGACCACTTGCAAAAGTGAGAAAAGGATTGTAACTTTTTAGTTATACTATTGGAGTGAAATGATTTATAAGTTAATTTTAATCTGCCGGTTAATTAACTTATAAATCATTTATATTTATGAAAAGAAAATCCAAGTCAACTTGGGGAATTCTTTCATGTGTATTCATCCTGGTTTTAGCCGCAATGCCTTCGTGCAAAAAGCATGCAAAACTTCCCGATGAAAACGATGAAACAATTCATGCGGTAAAATTCAAAGTCAAGGATTTTGAAGCGATTGTTACTCCTCTAAAAAAACAATCAACCACGGCAAAACGAGCTGCGCTGAGCGGAGCTTCTTCCGAAAACGAATTGCTGTATCATTGGACCTTTGATAACAGCGATGTTGTTCCCGAAAATGCACTTGATGATGCCGTTGTGATCGATTACAACAATGGAAAGACAGACTATGATTTTTTAGGCGGTTGGCCTGCAACGGGAAAAGCCATTAGTTTCAAAGGTGGTAAAGAGATCCTAGTCAAAATCCCTGCCACAGGTATTCATTCGCTGGGTAGCTGGACCTTTGATTGCAATAGTTCGAGTACAGGACCAAGGGCACTGCTTTTGAGTTATTCCCTGGATAAGGGGAATAGTTTTTTGATGCTCTCGGATACAATCAATTATCCATCGAATGTGTCACTTTCAGCCAAAATCCCTGTGAGTGCATCATTGGCAGATATTTCGCTTGGCAACAGCAAGGAGCTCTGGTTGAAAATTTCATTATTTGCCGGTAGCAGGGACGGAGGAGCGGGCTACAGCCCAACGACTGGTACATTCAAGATGGATAACTTGATGGTTTACGGACAAGTCAACCCGGCCGCTTTGCCCAGCAAATTTTACTATCATGTGTTTGATGCAAAATCGAAGGCTATGATCAAATCGGGCGTACTTAACTCGCAGGAAGCTTTCGATGTTGAATTGCCGAACGGAACCTATTACCTAAGTCTGATTGCTAAAAATTCGACATTGCCGCTGATCCTGGCAGGGGCGGTGGATTTTGAGCACTTTTATGCGACGAATGCTTTTTCAGAACAATCTGCAGAGTTATTTGCTAGCCGGGATACCTTTGAGGTTAAAGGGGCTATGGAACGGGTCCTAAACTTAAGTCGGATCTACAGTGAGGTCAAGTTGACTTTTACAGACAGCGAAGATCTGAGCGCAATTGATAGTATTCAGGTGAAGCAGCTTCATCCTGTGTTTCATTATTATCCTTTTATGACGCATAGTAACGACCAGGTTGATGAAAGTCTTTTGACGGTTATCCCACATTTTACGGCAGCTGATCAAAGTTTTTCGTTCAACCAATTTATGGGCTATTATCTCAACAATACCGCTATTAAATATCAGTTCCAAGTTTTCAAGGAAGGTAAATTGCTGCGTACATTTGAACTGGAAAGCGAAATCCGAAATAATGTTCAAATACAGTTTAAGGGCAAATTGCTGGAGACTGCCAATGGGAATTTGGGTTTTCAGATCGTGAAGAATGAACAGTGGGACGATCATATTGTGATAGAATACTAGCACAGTTATTGTACTTAGCATCTAGCCGCCCTACATCTATTAAAACAAAAAGGTGTCCAGCAATGGACACCTTTTCTGTGATAGCATATTGGCTATATCAATTTTTTTAGCAAGGTATTCCAACCAGCCAAGTCATTCAATATTTTTTCAAGATCGGCAATGGCAACACGTTCCTGTGCCATCGTATCACGGTGACGGATGGTTACGGTGTTGTCTTCCAATGAATCGTAATCGACTGTGATACAGATTGGTGTTCCGATTGCATCTTGACGACGGTAACGTTTTCCAATGGCATCTTTTTCGTCATATTGAACGTTGTAATCCAATTTTAGTGTATTTAGGATCTCACGTGCTTTTTCTGGTAAACCATCTTTTTTGGTCAATGGTAAAATTGCAGCTTTTACCGGTGCCAATGCTGGTGGAAATTTCAATACAACGCGCGAATCTTGTTTTTCTGCTGTAGAAAGATCTTCTGTTACCAAAGAGTTACATAATACAGTTAAGAAAAGGCGGTCCAATCCGATTGAAGTTTCAATGACATATGGAATGTAGTTTTGATTGATCTCCGGATCAAAATATTGCATTTTCTTTTTAGAAAATTCCTGATGTTGTTTCAAGTCAAAATCTGTACGGGAGTGGATACCTTCAACTTCTTTGAATCCGAATGGGAAGTTGAATTCAATATCAACTGCAGCATTTGCGTAATGCGCTAATTTATCGTGGTCGTGGTAACGGTAGTTTGATGGATCGAAGCCCAATGCCAAATGCCATTTCAAACGTGTTTCTTTCCATTTGTTATACCATTCCAATTCAGTACCCGGGCGGCAGAAAAATTGCATTTCCATTTGCTCGAATTCACGCATACGCATGATAAACTGACGTGCAATTACTTCGTTACGGAAAGCTTTACCAATTTGTGCAATACCAAAAGGAATTTTCATACGTCCTGTCTTTTGAACGTTCAGGAAGTTGACGAAAATACCTTGTGCAGTTTCAGGACGAAGGTAAACCTGATCAGCTCCATCTGCCATAGCACCCATTTGGGTTGCAAACATCAAATTAAATTGACGTACTTCAGTCCAATTTTTGGTACCTGAAACCGGACATACGATATTATGTTCTTCAATGATGGTTTTCAGTCCAGCTAAATCGTCTGCATTCAATGCGGTATTCAAAGCGTCTAATAGGGCAGCAGCTTCAGCTGTCTTACCATCTGCTTCATAACGTGCAATCTTATCTTCGATCAATTGATCGGCACGGTAACGTTTTTTTGAATCCTTATTGTCGATCATTGGGTCGTTAAAACCATCAACGTGACCAGAGGCTTTCCATGTTGTTGGGTGCATGAAAATTGCGGCATCAATACCAACAATGTTTTCGTGCAATTGCACCATGGATTTCCACCAATAAGTCTTTAGGTTGTTTTTTAATTCCGAACCTAATTGACCGTAATCGTAGACGGCACTTAATCCGTCATATATTTCGCTCGATTGAAATACAAAACCGTATTCCTTCGCGTGTGATACTACACTTTTGAAAAAGTCGTCTGTCTGTTTGCTCATAAGTGGCAAATATAGATATTAGTTTTAGATTTTAGATATAAGATTCTTGATAAGAGGTATTCTTTAAATGCCTAAATCACGGATCTGCTGGGACGCATTTTTGTTATCTACTTTTTTGATGATATGTTGGATAATGCCATCTGCATCAATCACAAAAGTGGTACGTGCTGTGCCCATATACTTTTTGCCATACATGTTCTTTTCGACCCATACACCATAGGCCTCTACAAGGCTCTTGTCTTCATCTACAAGCAGCTGAAAAGGAAGCTCATGTTTGCTGATGAATTTTTGGTGCGATGCTTCGCTGTCCACACTTACGCCGATGATTTCAAAACCATCTTTTTTCAAAGACTGATAATTGTCTCTGAAATTACAGGCTTCCGTGGTGCAGCCTGGTGTATTGTCTTTTGGATAAAAATATAAAATAACTTTTTTCCCTTTGAAATCCGAAAGATGTACCGTTTCACCATGTTGATTTTTTGCACTAAAATCCGGTGCTTTCTGTCCTATTTCTAGTGTTGCCATATGTATTTCGATTTAGTCGATTAAGATACGAAATTATAACAATAAATCTATCCGATGGTATGCTTAAGCATTTTGGTTAACGTGCCTGCTGCTACTCGTGAAGTCGACAACTTGGTTCTCGCCAAGTAATTTGATAAAAGATCTGTCGGCTGGTACAGTGAGGATAATTTTTTAGAAAATCAATTGTTCTATCGACACATAAATTACTATTTTTAAAAAAACATGGAAATGGAACTATCATCTTTTGAAAAACAGATCAATAGTACGATTTTACAGCGAGGTAAAGTCTACTACCAAAAAGGACAGGTTGAATCTCTTGGAGAAACAGAAGATGGTGTATGGGTTGCAGTGGTAGCAGGGTCGGACGATTATTTTGTAGAGATTGAAATTAGCAAAAAAGGATCAGTAGGAGATTATGGATGTGACTGTCCCTACGATGGCGATTTGTGCAAGCACGTGGTTGCTGTCTTGTATGCTATACGGGATGAAAAAGCGATTGCTCCTGAGGATGTACCTAAAACTACCAAGAAAAAAACAAAACTATCCTTTCAAAAACTACTGGACAATATCAGTAGCGACGAGCTGAAAGCATTTATTGTCCAGTACAGCAAAAAGGACAGTAGCTTTAAATCTGATTTGGAACTATTCTTTGCAGAAAAAGATGAAAACTTTGACATAGAAAAGCAAATAAAGGATCAGATTAGGAAAGCGATCAAGACCTACAGCAAACACGAATTTATCGATTATGGTTCAAGTGGTAAGCTAGCACGGGAATTACAAAAAATTCTGATGCAAGGTCAATATTATCTATCCAAAAATAACATCCTAAACGGTAGCTTGTTATGCATGGCGTATATACAGGAAGTCATGCCAGTGATTACTTACGCCGACGATAGCAATGGATCTATAGGAGATGCTATCGATAGTGGTATATCCTTATTGACAGATATTGCGGTGCAGTCCCCCGTCGATTTGAAAGAAAAGATTGCTGTGTATTTGAATAAAGAGCTGCAACAGGATCTGTACTTTGACTATGGCGATTTCGGATATGATATGACAGATCTTTATGCGCAGCTATGTCTGGATTTAAGTAAAATAGATGATTTTCTGCACTTTGCCGATGTGGCTATTCATAAAGCTCGTTTAGACCGTTATGATTACCGTAGTAGTTTTTTTATACAGATTAAAGCCTCCATCCTTCAAAAAGGAAACAGGACAGAAGAGGTACAGCAATTGATAGAACAACAAATCCATTTGCCACAAATGAGGAAGGTTCAGGTCGAAAAAGCTATTGAAAACGAGCGCTTTGAAGAGGCCAAGGAATTGCTGGTTGAAGGAATACGACTAGCGGAAGAAGCACAGCATCCTCGTGTAATAAGGGACTGGGAAGAAACCCTTTTGCATATTGCCGTTCTGCAAAATGACATTCCAATGGTGCGCTCTTTTACAGAAAAATTCGCTATAGGTTACTCTTTTAGCAGCCACTATTACAACCAGTGGAAAAACACCTATACCTCAGAAGAATGGAGAAGTGTCATTAACGACAAAATCAACTCGATTCGCGCAAAATCAACCGGAGAAAAGAGTTCCTATTCGAAACACCAAGACTACTGGCTTTTGAACGAAATAGGTCCTATCTATATTGAAGAGAATATGTTCGACCAATTACTTGCACTTGTGCAACGGCAGACCGATCTGGAAACCATACTAAACTATCATGAGCATTTATATAAATTGTATCCTGCGGAACTTATGAAATTGTACTCATTCCTATTGGATCAACATGCTGAGTCTGCCAATAAACGTAATGCGTACCAACGATTGATGGACATCGTATTCGCTATATTTAAAGATATACCTTCCGGTAGGGAAACACTCTTGGCCCAAATGCTTCACTGGAAAATGATCTACAGGTACCGTCCTGCGATGATGGATGAATTAACGAATATATTGGACAAAATCAATGCACAGGGGGAGTAGATGAATAATGTTCATCTAGGCCCCGATATCTGCATTTTGGTTAACTTGCTTGATTAAGCTCATGAGTTTGACAACATTGTTTTCGTCAAATAATCCGATAACCCCGCTGTCATCTAGCTCCGTAAAAGGAGGTTCCATGAGATCGACGGTTTCTAGATAACCGTTGGTTACGAAATAACGTATTACAGTGTCCATAAACTTGATCTGCTTGGCCGAAAGGTTAGCTTCACCAATAAAATTTGTGAAATGAGCCTGTATAGCCTCTTGATCCAAGCCGATAATGGACCGAATAAAAGTTCCTAGCGGCTGATCACCAAATTCTTTTATAAACTCTTCCTTGGACCCCAGTGCCTCTGCTACGAGGTATTGTTCTAACTGCTGTAATTCGAAAGGATTGATCGGTTGATTTTTATGCAATTTGTC
>NZ_DKSP01000213.1:0-2534 GCF_002472745.1 Sphingobacterium sp. UBA7253
CATAGCCCAGGTTTTCAATACTGATAAATAACCATGATTTCAATAATTCATCCTATTGTAATTTATTTGCAATTTAATTGCATTTAATGTTTTTGCTACATAGTTGCAATAGTGAAAAATACTATCTTCGCTGAGTTGACTTTTAATCCACTGTAGTACCGAATCGGTATAGCAAACAAGATCGATTTCAATTTTAAACAATATAAGCAACAGCAGTATGGAATTTTGGGAACGTAATTTTATAGAGAAGCAAGAAATGTGGGGGGATGAAGCCGCAAAGTCTACAACGTTTGCAGTAGGCTTTTTTTTGGAACACAACATCAAAAATATACTGATTCCTGGGTTCGGCTACGGTCGCAACGGTCGCCCTTTTTTGGAAAATGGAATAAAAATTACAGGCATTGAGATCTCGAAAACGGCAATAGAACTCGCCCGGAAATCCTTTGGGACAAATACGATAATCCATCATGGTTCGGTTAATGAAATGCCTTTTGATCAGGATATATATGACGGTATATTTTGTTACGGGCTTATTCATCTATTGGATGCTGAAGAACGTAATGCGTTAATCCAGCATTGCTTTGACCAATTAGCTGAAGGAGGTTATATGATTTTTACGACCGTATCAAAGCTAGCGAGTATCTATGGAAAGGGGGAGGCCATAGGCACTGATCGATTTGCAATGTTTGATGGAGTACATATGTTTTTTTACGATATTGATTCCATTCATGCCGAATTCGATCCCTATGGATTAATGGAAATTAGGGAGGTAGAGGAAAATTTTCCATTCTACTTCATCATTTGTCAGAAGAGGATTAATATTTAAATATATATATTTATGAAAGATGATAGAAGCTATGAGGTAATTATCGTTGGGGGAAGTTATGCGGGGCTTTCTGCAGCGATGGCATTGGGACGTTCCTTGCGGAATGTGTTGATTATCGATAGTGGGCTACCTTGTAATCGACAGACGCCGCACTCTCATAATTTCATTACGCATGATGGTGAAAAGCCGCTTAGTATAGCGAAAAAAGCGAGGGAGGAAGTTCTGAACTACCCGAGTGTCAAGTTCCAGAAAGGGCTTGCTGTGAGCGGCATGATGACAGCTACAGGGTATGAAATAACCACCGAAAATGGGGACGTCTTTCAGGCTAAAAAGCTCATTTTTGCGACTGGTGTGGAAGATATTATGCCTAGTATACAAGGATTTTCAGCCTGTTGGGGAATTTCGGTTATCCATTGCCCATATTGTCACGGTTATGAATTCCGAAAAGGAAAAACTGCTATTATGGCCAATGGAGAGCGTGCACTTCACGTAGCGGGATTGGTCAATAATCTCTCGAACGACTTAACGCTATTGACTTCGGGTAAGGCTAGTTTTGATGTTAAGCAGAAAGCAAAACTGAAGTTACATGGTATTTCGATTATTGAAGAAGAAATAACTAAAATCCAGCATAAGAATGGATGGGTCCAACAGGTACAATTAAAAGACGGTCGTGAACTTGCCTTTGATGCTGTTTATGCTGCCATACCTTTCAGGCAACATTCGCTTATTCCTGCTATGTTAGGTTGCGAATTGACCGATCAGGGACATATAAAAACAGACAATTTCCAGAAAACAACAGTCGCGGGTGTTTTTGCCTGTGGAGATAATTCCAGTATGATGCGTTCTGTAGCGAATGCGGTTGCTGCAGGAAACCTAGCTGGAGCAATGGTTAATAAAGAACTTGTTGATGAGGTTTTTTAGTGGCCATATTGATCTGTTTTCCGGCAGTGGTGACACATTGTTAATTCATCAGGAAGTTTTTACAAAAACTTCCTGATGCGTAAATGCTGTCTTTATTAAATTTTTTTGTCCAAATTTTACTGAAATAATAGCTGCCGATAAGATAAACCGACACCAGGAAGTGATCCTTTATGATGGATAATCGTTTTAAAAGTCGACGGTTCCTACTCTACATTTGTTGAATACGTTCGGTCCGACTAGCCGTTTCCCGTCCCCATTCTGCAATAGATTCTAATAGCGGAATAAGCGTCTTGCCGAATGGTGTAAGTTCGTAATCTACTTTCAAAGGAGCTTTTTCGGTATGTACTGTACGCTTTACTAAACCATCAGCCTCAAGTTCCTTTAATTGTAAGCTTAATGTACGCTCGGTAATTAATGCACATTCTTTTCTTAATTCATTATAACGTTTTTTTTCAATTAGATGAATCAAAATTACTGCTTTCCATTTTCCGCCTATGTATTTCATAGTTAGGCTGGTACTGCATGGGTATTGTTTGTTGTCTATCAAATACATCTGTTACTATCAAGTTTGACCGTTATTGCAAATATATAATACCATATTTAAGTTTGCAACTATAAAATATATAGTTAATTTAATCTTGTATGTTATGGCTTTTTTAGAAACTGCAAAGCAACGTTACACAACGAAAAAGTATAATTCAGAAGCGCTAATTCCGGAGGAGAAAATCGCTGAATTAAAGGAAATAATCCGATTGAGTCCATCTTCCATCAATAGCCAGCCATGGAA
>NZ_DKSP01000007.1:0-6235 GCF_002472745.1 Sphingobacterium sp. UBA7253
CTTGCTTGCTTGCTTGCTTGCAGTGATCAACACATTTAGTTGGCCAGCCACACAAAAAGTAGAATAAGCCATTGCGCAAGAATACATAGCCAAAATGGTTTGCTACTTGGTTCTGTTAAGATTTCGAGTACCTGGATAAACTTCGATCGTACGATCGCATAAAAGCTATCGTTTTTGTCTAAATCGAGGGCATCAAATCTCACTTTATTCAGACCAAAAATGACAATTCGTCGCACCCAAGGGCTCTCGATTTTATTATTTTTCACGTCATTGATCAATTTAAGTTTTGCAAAAGAATAATCAGCGACATTTTGTATTACATCGGGCTGATTCGATTGAAAAATTAATAATACTTTATCAAATGCCGGAAGAATGAGATCATCCTGCCTTTCTTCTACAACAAGACTTGCAATCTTTGAAAATACATATTTGTTGCTAAAAATAAAAAGTAGTACAGGTAGCAGGATCAGTCCAATCAGCCAAATGAATTTAGCTGCGGCTTGCGCAGGACTGACCGTCAAAAAGAAAGCTTCATGACTAGCCTTAAACTGAAAACTGCCAACCACCAAATACAGTAAAGTCGAAACAATAGCCAGCAAATAATATTTGACTAAGGTTTTCGTCCCCAATACGCTTAATTTTTTTAAATACGATAACTGTGTTTTCATCCTGCTATAATTAATTACGCTAATTTAACATTATTCACCAAACATTGATCCATAGGTTTAATTCCCGATCGCTTTCATTTTAAATTCGCCAGGAAAAAATTTTTATTCGTTGATCCACGTTAGCTCCACCCCCAGCTATTCCGTTACAAATAATTTATAAAAAATTTGCGTAGCCAAATAACTACACTTATATTAGTAGTCAAATAAATCAATATGAACTTAAGACGAGATGTTTTCCAAGCTATAGCAGACCCAACCAGAAGAGCGATCTTACTTCTTCTAGCCTCACAAGCCATGACTGCTGGTGCAATTGCAGCCAATTTCAATACGGCAAGACCGACCGTTTCAAAACATTTGCAAATATTGACGGAATGTGAATTATTAAAGTTTCAACAAAATGGACGCGAGATATATTATCAACTCAACCCATCGAAGATGAAAGAAATTGCGGATTTTATTGAACCTTTCCGTCAAATGTGGGATGACAGATTCAATAAATTGGAAACTATTATGCAAAACTACAAGAACAAATAATATGGAGTCAAAAACTAACGTCCAGGCGGAGGATAATA
This sequence comes from Sphingobacterium sp. UBA7253, assembly GCF_002472745.1. Taxonomy (NCBI): domain Bacteria; kingdom Pseudomonadati; phylum Bacteroidota; class Sphingobacteriia; order Sphingobacteriales; family Sphingobacteriaceae; genus Sphingobacterium; species Sphingobacterium sp. UBA7253. Next base: position 1,241 of record NZ_DKSP01000007.1, read on the forward strand.
AACAGGAGATTATCATTACAAGGGAATTCGATTTGCCTGTTGAACTGCTCTTCAAAGCATACGAGGATTCCGAAATTTTCGAACAGTGGATGGGAACTAAAGTCCTGAAATTGGAAAATAAAAAGCATGGCTCCTATGCATTTGAAACTTCGCACAATGGCCAGGTCATGTTCAAAGCAAATGGAACGATACATGAATTCCTCCCCAATCAACGCATCACACGGACTTTTGAAATGGAAAACAGCACATTTCCCGTACAGTTGGAATATTTAACATTTGAAAAAATAAGTGCAGAACGCAGCAGGCTTCACATCCATATAATATTTCAGTCGGTCGCATTTCGGAACCAGCTGTTACAGATGCCTTTTGCGCGAGGAATCAATATGGCGCACAACAGATTACAAGAAATTCTTGCTAAACTTACCTAAAGCACTACATGATGAATCTAAAAATTGAACATTTTTTTGAAAATGCGACAAGATGGAATGAAGAATTCAATCTGTTGAGAGAAATTGTCCGTGGCAATAAAACACTGCAAGAGGATTATAAATGGATGCATCCTTGTTATACATTTGAAGGTAAAAATGTCGTATTGATACACGGGTTTAAAGAATACTGTGCGCTGCTATTCCATAAAGGTGCATTATTAAAAGATCCCAAAAATATACTGATCCAGCAAACCGAAAATGTTCAGTCAGCCAGACAGCTTAGATTCACCTCTATTGAGCAGATAGAATCATTGCGAGAAGTGATATCGACATATATTCAGGAGGCCATCGAAATTGAAAAATCAGGCAAGAAAGTTGACATGCGAAAAGCTGCCGATTACCCTGTAGCGGAAGAATTTAAGCGCGCCTTACTTGAAGACCCTTTACTTCAAAAAGCTTTTCAATCCCTTACACCAGGTCGACAAAAAGGGTATCTATTCTACTTTAACCAGGCAAAACAAGAGAAAACACGTGAGGCGAGAATCGAAAAATATTACCAGCATATTCTAGATGGAAAAGGTATCGATGACTAACATATTTATTACAGTTTATCCATTATATATTTGTCTATAAAGAGTAGATTTGTCTACAATCAAATAGACAGAACCAGACCAAGACGAACGATTATAACTATTATTGCAATCCGATATAGTCAATTCGTCGACTAATATATAGCTGAATTCACATGAATAAAAAATTTGTATTGCTCATCTGCGGCCTATTGCCCATTTTTTCACAAGCACAGAAAAAGAACAACGCAACACAACGCCCCAATATCGTCTTTATCCTAACGGACGATTTCACAGCCCAAGCATGGGGCGTATATGGCGGTATTTTAAAAGATTTTGTCAAAAATCCGAATATTGAAAAATTAGCCAGTCAGGGGGCGGTACTCAATAATACATTCTGTACCAATTCAATTTGCACCCCTAGCCGTGCAAGCATACTGACAGGACAGTACAGTAATAAAAACCAAGTCTACACACTGGAAGATGCGTTGGATCCCGATAAGGAAAATATCGCCAAGGATCTGCATAATGCGGGCTACCAAACTGCTGTGTTTGGGAAATGGCATCTAAAAAAAAGGCCAAGTGGATTTGACGATTTTAAAGTTCTTCCTGGACACGGTGTTTATCATAACCCGACTTACCTCTCTAAAGACAACTGGAATGATAAGGAAGAGGCCGGTACACCTTACGAAGGCTATGTAGATGATATCACCACAACGATGAGTCTGGATTGGTTAAAATCACGCAACCCCGATAAACCCTTCTTCTTAATGTGTCATTACAAAGCGACGCATGAACCCTTTGATTTTGCCGAGCGATTCAAAGATTACTACAAAGATGTGGAGTTTCCTTATCCCCCAACATTTTTGGATTCAGGAGCAATCACAACTGGACGCTCTTTTGAAGGGCAGCCCTTGGAGGAGCTTGGCCACCGTTATGAGCAAGCTTCGGTAGGCCCTTTTTGGACGTCTTATCCTGAGCTTCCGTTTTCAACAAAAGGAATGGACCCTTTGGAAGCCCGCAAAAAGATCTACCAAAAGTTCCTCAAAGATTATCTGCGTTGCGTCGCTGGAATCGATGATAATCTAGGGAAAATTATGCGCTATCTTACAGCGGCAAATTTGGACGAAAATACCGTTGTGATCCTGGCTTCCGACCAAGGATACTTCTTAGGAGAACACAATTTTATGGATAAACGATTGATGTACGAAGAATCACTGCGCATGCCTTTTGTGATCAGCTACCCCAAAGAAATCAAAGCTGGTAGTCGATTAGACGACATGATTCTAAATATCGATTTCGCTGCACTATTTGCAGACTATGCCGGCATCAAAAAACCCGCCTACATCCAAGGCGAAAGCTTCCGGAATAACCTCAAAGGAAATACATCCAAAGCATGGCGGTCTGCCATGTATTACCGTTACTGGCAACATGCACCAATACGCCCGGCGCATCTTGGAGTCCGTGATGAACGCTACAAACTGATCTATTTCTATGGACAGCCATTAGAAATGACGGGCAGCGACTCCAAAACAACAGCTCCTGCTTGGGAATTCTATGACCTGCAGCAAGATCCCATGGAAACACACAATGCCATTCTAGACAAAAAATATGTCAAAGAAATTGCCAGGTTGAAGAAAAAGTTGGCTAAACTTAAAGCTGAAGCGGGCGATGATGATGCAACAAGGGCAGCTTTTCAGCAGGTTCTCAAACAAGAATACTTAATCGTTAAATAATTAAATGCAAACGATGGATTTGAAGTATATATTTTCTTTTATATCATTCTTATTTACCCTTGGAGCTTCAGCAGCTTCTATTACGGATGAGAATAAACCAGCTCCACCCCCAAACATCATTATAATTTTAATGGATGATATGGGCTATGCCGACCCAGTCTGCTATGGTGGTGGCCCTTACCAAACGCCAAATATCGATAAACTCGCAGCACAAGGTCTTCGTTTCACCGATTTTTATGCCGCGCAGCCAATCTGTACAGCTTCCCGAAGTGCCCTATTAACTGGCTGCTACCCTACGCGAATTGGCATTAGCGGCGCGATTGACCATAATGCCAAATTTGCACTTAACCCCGATGAACAAACGATCGCCGAACTATTGAAAAGCAAGGGATATAAAACCGGTATGGTCGGAAAATGGCATCTTGGACATAAAGAGCCTTACCTTCCCCTTCAAAATGGCTTTGACGAGTTCTATGGACTTCCCTACTCCAATGATATGTGGGCCTACGATTATGAAGGAAAAAAATGGCAAGATTCAACTTTTTGGCGGGCCCAATACCCCCCACTTCCTTTAGTAAAAGGCAACAAAACAGTTAAAATTATCGATTCTTTTGATGGTCAGGATCAATTGACCACCGATTATACAAACCGAGCGGTCTCTTTTATCAAACGTAATAAAAATAACCCCTTCTTTCTCTATTTAGCCCATGCCATGGTACATGTCCCACTTGGCGTTTCCGAAAAATTTAAAGGCAAAAGCGGTGCCGGTATGTTTGGGGACGTTATGGAAGAAGTAGACTGGTCCGTAGGCGAAGTGATGAAGACGTTGGAACAAAATCATCTGCTCGAAAACACTATTGTTATTTTCACGAGTGACAATGGTCCATGGCTCACGTTTGGAAACCACGCCGGTTCGACAGGAGGGCTCAGAGAGGGTAAAGCAACTATATTTGATGGTGGATTAAAAGTACCTTGCATTATAAGCTGGCCCGGTCATGTTAAACCCGCAACTGTAAGTAACCAGCTTTTGACCAATATGGACTTACTACCAACGATTGTCAATATTACCCAGGCAGTCAAGCCAACAAAGAAAATCGATGGGATTGATTTTACAGAGCTTCTATTGGGTAATACCCAAAGTACTCCACGAGATGAACTCGCTTATTATCATAATAAAAACAATTTGAAAGCAATCCGAAAAGGAAAATGGAAGCTTGTTTTTCCTGCTGAAACCGAAACATACGAAGCATCTGCAACCATAGGCGGCGATCGGTATCCAGGAAAATATGCTACAGTAAAAGTCCCCTTGGCATTATATAATCTTGCAATTGATCCCGGTGAAGATAGAGACCTAAAAGATCAATATCCCGAAATTGTCAAACAACTCCAACAGGTAGCAGATAAATATCGTCGCACGTTGGGTGACGGATTAAATAACATGGAAGGGACTGAAATACGTCCGGCAGCACAATTATAGTGCAAAAAAAGGGATCCAACACGACACATTTGGATCCCTTTTTTCTTAAACTGATCTGTTAAACAGCAGTATAACCACCATCAACTAGGTAATACCCACCGGTCATAAAAGACGATTTATCCGAACTTAGAAAAAGAACCAGCTCAGCGACTTCCTCTGCCTTTCCCAAACGTCCAATGGGGTGTTTACTGATTAACGCATTGATATGCTCTTTATCCAACTTAGCCAATAACGGTGTATCAATATAACCAGGTCCAACCGCATTACAACGAATATTTTTTTGACCATATTCTGCGCCGATGTTCTTTGTCAGTCCCACTACAGCATGTTTGGCTGAAGTATAAGCACTTGACATAGGTGCAGCCACGGTACCATGAATGGAAGCCATATTGACAATAACACCGCCTCCATTCCTCTCCATGGCTTCTATTTGATATTTACATCCATAAAATACGCCATTGAAATTAATATCAATTACTTTTTTCCATCCATCGAGACTGTAATCTCCCGTTAGTGCAGCCTCTCCACCAATACCAGCATTATTGCATGCAATATCAAGCCGGCCAAATGTCTTGACAGCGTAACCAACCAAGGCCTCATTGTCAGCGGGAGATGAGCTATCTGCTTTGAAAAACACAGCTTCTCCTCCTAGAGATTCAATTTGTTTTACGGTTTCATTCCCCGCTTGCTCGTTGATATCCGAGACAACGACTTTTGCACCTTCTTTACCATAAGCCAATGCAACTGCCAGTCCGATCCCCGAACCCGCCCCTGTTACTAAAGCT
>NZ_DKSP01000011.1:0-5452 GCF_002472745.1 Sphingobacterium sp. UBA7253
ACTTCCGCATTAGGATTTCTTTTGATGCCACAAAGATAGAAACCAAACCTATATCCTGCAAGTATTTTCTACTCTTTTTTTTATTTTTTTTCAATATTCCCCCAACCCCTTGCATAATTCATTATTATTCATTTACTTTGAATATCAAAGTACTTTTATGGAACAGAAAGATTTATTTAGAGAACTTGGGCAGATCAGATCATTAATGGAAAAATCGTCCAAATTTGTTTCAATAAGCGGATTATCAGGTGTACTCATGGGCTGTTATGCTTTGCTGGGAACGCTATTGGGATACTATATTATAAAGCAACCCGAAAGTACCGCTCTACCCTTGGGCCAAAATCTGAATAGGCCTCTACTGTTTTTAATAATTGCGCTCATCGTCCTCTTATCATCCCTGGTGACCGGCTGGCTAATGGCACGTAAAAAGGCGAGAAAAAATAAGCAGTCGATTTGGAACATTACAAGCAAATCTCTTTTATTTGCAGTTTCAATCCCCTTACTAACGGGTGGCGTGATATCCTTGTTGTTTTTTGTCCAAGGCTACTACCAGCTGATTGCTGCTATGCTGCTGATCTTTTATGGACTGGCACTGACTGCGGGTAGCATCTATACCTTTGCCGAAGCAAAAGGCCTGGGTATACTCGAAATCTGCCTGGGTTTGATTGGTATATGTTTCCCGGACAACGGGTTATTATTATGGGGATTAGGATTTGGTGTGCTACACATCATCTATGGTTTTATCGTTTACAAAAAGTACGAATCGTGAAATTAGATCTTTCCTTATATGACAAAATATTTGAAAACAGAGTTCGCCTCCAAATTATGAGTGTTCTCGCTGCCAATGAAGAATACGATTTTAATTCATTGAAAGAATTGTTGGATGTAACCGATGGTAACCTTGCTTCCAACCTAAAAACATTGGAAAAAGAGGAATACATTATTGTCGAAAAAAGCTTTGTCGACCGGAAGCCGAACACCAGATACAAAAGAACAACAAAAGGACTTAAAGCCTTTGAAAACCATCTTATTGCACTTGAAAATTTAATAAAACAGCAATACTAATATTTTTTTTATCTACTTACTTTGAAAACCAAAGTACTTTTAAAACATAATTAAATGAAAGGAATTAGACTGAAACTGATGCTGCACCTCTACAATTGGTCCTCCAAAGTATATGCAAACATCTTTAAATGGAACAAAAAAGCCTGGGGAATCTCTAAAGCAGATTTCATGACCTACCCCATTGGAAGCATCGGCCATAATTTGGGGCTCTTTTATGAAAGTAAAGGTTTCGATGTCATGCCCAAACTGGAAAATCACGATGTCTTTCATATCCTTACTGAAACCGGAACAGAGATACAAGATGAAATTGCCATGCAATTCCTTCTGCTTGGTAATGGAAAGATAAGTCTGTATCTCATGGCAATGATTTTTATTGGCGGCACCTTATTTCCTGAATACTTCAGTTATTACAAAAAACATTTTCAAAAGGGGCGATCGCTCCAGAGCTTTCATCATTTAGAATTTAAAGAAATCCTTCATTGGCAATTAACGGAGCTTCAAATTGCCTTATACAGCAAAAACATTCAGCTAAACTTAAACCGCTAAAATCATGGAATACAACAATTTATCTCCAACAGAGCAATCCTCATTTTTTGAGAAAATCAGTAATTCTACTGTCCTAAAACTATTTGTCATTTTCTTTCTTTCCCTCATACTACTTATTCCGCTAGCCTTAATCAGCGATTTGATTGAAGAGCGGAAAAACCGCGAACAGGAAGTATCCGATGGAATTACATTAAATTGGGGAAAGGATCAGGTTATTTCAAGCCCTGTTCTTGCCATCCCCTATCGCGAGACTATCCCACTTTCTGCCGAAAAAGCCGAAAAATCTAACCTTAGAGAGGAGCTGAAGTGGATATTTGTCTTACCCAAAACTTCCAATATCGCAACAGATATAACGCCACAATATCTCTCTAGAGGTATTTATAATGCCGTAGTTTACAACAGCAACATCACATTAGAAGGTTCCTTTGACAAAATATCCCTAGAAAAACTCGAGGTCCCTCATGAGCAAATTGACTGGAAAGGCAGCAAGCTTATTTTCGGTATCCAGGATTTTAAAGGCCTAGGCAAGCGCCCATCCTTGATTTGGGATGGTAACGAGTTAACTTTCGATCCAGACTTTAATAATCTCAAATTATTCACTCAGAATTTAGTCTGTCCGGTATCTTTGGATCCGCAGAAAACGGACAGTCGTTTCAAGATAAAACTAAATCTAAAAGGATCCAAATCATTAAATTTCCTCCCTCTTAGTGATCAGACAAACATCCAGGCAAAGGGCAACTGGGCTAATCCAAGTTTCACTGGTGCATTTTTACCCAGCAAACGTAATACCGAAACATCCAATTTTTCAGCTTCCTGGGAAATTCCATCTTTCAGTCGAAAGCTACCACAACAATGGACTGGCGATGCCCGTCCAATCTATCAGTTCGATAACAAGGTCGCAAATGGAAATGAGGACAATGAACAAAAAGCGGCACAAACCGCCAACACTACACTTGCCTCTGCAAATAACCTATTGGATAATACGGACATGATTACAATTAACTTCTTACCCGATATCAATAACTATCAAAAAACAACACGAGTTGCCAAATATGGTATTTTAGTCATCATTCTGACCTTTACTTCACTCCTATTCACCGAGGTGATCAAGAAAAAACGGATCCATATCATCCAATATATTCTAATTGGAGCAGCGATGGTTCTTTTTTACACATTGTTGCTCGCACTATCCGAGCATATTGGATTTAATCTAGCTTACTTAACCGCTTCCGTGGCTACAGTTATGCTGATTGGCAGTTTCATTAAATCAATTACCAAAGATCAGAAATCGGCGCTGTTGCTGAGTTCAATTTTGGCTTTATTTTATCTCTTCATCTATATCCTTATGCAACTTCGGGATTATTCCCTTATCGCTGGAACAATTGGCATCTTTATCATTTTGGCGATTTTAATGCGCGTTTCAACAAAAATAAACTGGTATCAATTTGACAATAGCCATGTGGATCAATAGACAACATCTGCGACTTTACTGGGTCTTGATTCAGATATTACTTAAAAAATAGGGATTTACAATTCTCATTAGCCATTTTTAACTAAAAGAGATGGCTATTTTTTTACTTGACTTAGCATTTATGACCAAATTCTGTAACTTGCGAAGAAATTTTTCAGCGGCATAGATATGTTTAAACAGATGAAAAAACTTACAATACTTACATTAGCGATTATGGCGTGTAACCTAAGCAATGCGCAAGAAAGCAAAGGTGGAAAAAGCAATTTTAAATTAGTGTCGGAATCGCCACAACCGATCAACCCAAGTACACTCTGGGATCTTGGTCGTGTTTCGGCCGAAGGACTTTCTGCAGATGGCAAAACATTGGTATATGGTGTTTCCAATTATAATTTGGAAAGCAATTCAAGTGAAAAAAATCTATATACGATTTCACTGGCCAATGGCACCAACCAGCAGTTCACCGATCAAAAAGGCGGTGAAACAGTCGTTCAGATCGCACCAAATGGCGACGTAATTTATTTACTAAAAGGGCAGTTATGGAAGAAGAACCTATCTAAGGGTGAAGCACTTCAATTGACAAATGGTGATATCGCCTTAGAAAATGTCAAATTTTCTCCTGATGGAAAACAAATACTCTTCAGTCAGTCCGTTCTTGTAAAAAAATACCACAGCACAGATAAATATCCCGAATTGCCAAAGTCAGACGCTTATATCTATGACAACTTAGATTATAGGCACTGGGATACCTTCAATGATGGTAAGTTCAGTCATCCTTTTGTGGCGAGTTTTATTGATGGTAAAGTTGGTGAGCCGGTAGACCTATTGAAGGACCAAGCCTTTTATAGCCCTCAGGCACCATTTGGTGGCGCCGAAGATCTTGCCTGGTCTCCAGATAGCAAAGCAGTGCTGTATGTCTGTAAAAAGAAATTCGGAACAGACTATGCCGTCAGTACCAATACCGATATTTATCGCTATGATATCGCCAGCGGAACGACTTCCAACCTGACAGAAGGTATGAATGGGTATGACACAGCCCCAACCTATTCTCCCGATGGGAAAAGCCTAACTTGGCTCAGCATGAAAACCGATGGTTATGAATCGGACAAAAATGACATCATGCTATTTGACAAAAACAGCTCAATTCGTTTAAATCTAACAGCACATTGGGATGGTACGGTCAATAGTTTTATCTGGAGCAGTGACAATCGAAAAATCTATTTTACAGCTGCTACGAAAGGTACCGTTCAATTATTTGAACTTGAAGTACCGACCAATATCAAAGCTAAAAGTTTACCAAAAATACATCAAATTTCAGAAGGAGACTTTGACATCACCGGTATTGTAGGCCAAGTAGCGGACAAATTAATCGTTAGCTCGACAAAGTTTACCCGTGCTACAGAAATCTTCAGCTTTGATCTAAAAACCAAATCATTAACTCCGGTCACCAAAGTTAATGATGCAAAATATGCAAGCATCAGCGAAAACAAAATTGAGAAGCGTATTACAAAGGCATCCGATGGAGCAGATCTGTTTTCATGGGTAATCTATCCGCCAAACTTTGACCCTGCAAAAAAATATCCAACCATACTTTACTGTGAAGGCGGCCCTCAATCCGCACTGACACAATTTTATTCGTTCCGTTGGAATTTACAATTGATTGCATCACAAGGTTATATTGTCATCGCTCCAAACCGTAGGGGTATGCCTGGCTGGGGGGTAAAATGGAATGAAGCTATTTCCCAAGACTGGGGCGGTCAGCCAATCCGGGATTACTTGGCCGCCATAGACGATATCTCCAAAGAGTCTTATGTAGATACAACACGCCGCGCGGCGATTGGGGCTAGTTATGGTGGATACTCTGTTTATCAACTAGCTGGCGTGCATCAAAACCGTTTCAAAACGTTCATTGCGCACAATGGTTTATTCGACATGAGAAGCTGGTATGGTACCACAGAAGAACTCTTTTTCGCCAACCACGAACTGGGCGGAGCGTACTGGGATAGCAAAAATGAGAAATCCTATACCGCATTCAACCCGATTGAAAAAGCAAATAATTGGCACACACCAATTTTGATCTTTCAGGGTGGAAGAGATTATCGTGTTCCAATCGGACAAGGACTGGCAGCATTCCAATTGGCTCAGCTCAAAAAAATTAAGAGCCGTCTGGTCTACCTACCGGATGAAAATCACTGGGTTCTGTCCGGACAAAACGCACAGGTTTGGCAAAGAGAATTCTTTACCTGGCTTAAAGAAACCTTATAGAAAGTACGGTGAAATCGGATCGGAAAATCACCTACTTTCGCGACTAATAAAGTCGCTCGTAAAGTGCTGAATTTAGCAGAATAGAAACGCCACTCGATGAGTGGCGTT
>NZ_DKSP01000011.1:5592-19407 GCF_002472745.1 Sphingobacterium sp. UBA7253
GGGGTATAACAGGGGGTTAGCCCGGGTATACCCCTGTTAACCCGGTGTTAATCCCCTGTAAAAAGGCAATAAAAACGATCTTAATACCAAACATGATATAAGCATAGCAATAGGAAAGTCCGGATCGGTAAAGCATAAATGGGGGAATCTAATTTATGGGATCGGCGCGACGACCAATTCAACCGCCAAACGGGTAGCTCATGAAAACAAAAAAGCCTGCTATATGCAGGCTTTTTACGTATATTATTTGATCTGATTGCTAAAATCTATTTCTCGCCTTTTTTTCCAAAGATGGAAAGTTTGATATATTTCCCAGGCTTCTCTTTAACGTCCTTCATCAAATTATCCATTTCCTTCGAAGCATTATTAAGATTATTGTATAAAGCTTCATCATTGAGCAATAAACCGATAGATCCCTTACCACTATTAATTTTTCCTGTGATCTCCTGAAAATCATTCACTGCAGCATTTACTTTGTTCATGGTATGTTCAAAATCCAATCGGGCCGCCTTATCGGTAATATTATTCAGATTAGACATAATCGCATTGATTTTCTCACCATTTTGTGAAAAATTGGAAGTGATAGATTCCAGATTAGCCATGATTCTATTCAGTCTTCCCTTTTCATCCCCCACTAGACCTTCGACATCTTTGGTGATGCCTTCCACATTTTTTAAAGAAGTGGAAATACTATGAATACTTCTTTTAAAGTCGTCCTGAAACTGTTTGTCTAAGACAGTATTGACAACCGATAACGTTGAATCCAGTTTAATGGTAATTGTTTCGATCCGTTTTTGAATGGGTTCAACCTTATCCATAATATTCGGTTGAACACCTGAAGTTAAAAAATCGCCATCCTTTGCCAATTCCTTACTGTTGCCCATTTCGAAAACAATAGCCTTACTTCCCAACAAATCTGTGCTTGAAATTCGGGCAATTGTGTTCTTTGGAACGTCATAATGGGAGTGTATTTTGAACTCTGTCTTAATCTTGCCATCGGGTTGAAGAATCATTTTTGATACACGCCCGATTTGATAACCGTTCACTAAAACAGGTTTTGATGGAGTCAGACCATCTACAGTTTCGTAAGTCGTGTAAAAAGTATTATCGCTGCTAAAAACATCATTTCCTTTTAGAAAGCTATATCCAATAAATAATAAAACTATTGCAACTGTTGCTAATATGCCGACTTTTGTCTCGTTTGAAATTTTCACAAATAATCTATTTAGTAATGATCATTAATTTAAGTTTAAAACAGCATAAAAGCAAATCTGTTTAGCGTTCTACAGAATTTTTATAAATTTTCAGAGCCGAAACCAAATTATCAACAACCTCCTGTTGCCCTGCATCAGACAATAGGTAGCTCTCTTCTTCTCTATTACTAATAAAGCCAATTTCTGTAAGCACAGCGGGCATACCTGCTTCAGCCAATACAGCTAAGCCTTTCTCCCAGAATCCTCTACTATATCGCCCTGCCTTCACATACTCACCTTCAATCATCTGCGCCAGACGAATACTTTTTTCACGGAATCGGTTTTTCATCAAGGAGAAGATGATAGCACTTTCAGGGTCTTTTGGATCGAATCCTTGATAATTTTCTTTATAGTTTGATTCCAGTAACAAGGACGCATTTTCACGAACGGCTGCATCTTGCTGTCCCAAACGATGCGAGCCAGAGACCAATGTTTCGGTACCATGTGCGCTAGCACCACTGGAATTACAGTGTATTGAAATAAATAGATCGGCTTTATTGGCATTCGCCAAGCGAATACGTTTGTAAAGCTCAACAAATTCATCCGTCGTTCTCGTGTAGATGATCTTGATACCCGGAATATCTTTCTGAATCTGCTTTCCCAATTTTAACGCAACTTCAAGGGCTACATTTTTCTCCAACGATCGCCGCCCTTGTGCTCCGGTATCTTTACCGCCATGGCCCGCATCAATTACAATCGTTTTTATTTGGTAGTCTGGAGGCACTGCTTGCCCATTGTTTAATGTGAAAGAATTCAATAAAAAAAATCCCAAAGTAGCGAACACAACACTACACCATTTTCTAATTCTTAAATCTGATTTCATTGAATAATTATTTGCTCTACTATAAACGAATCAAAATGCGTCAATATTATTTCTTTAATAGATAACGATATTTAACATATTTTCTATTGCTTTTTTGACTAATTTTGTCTCTCGAAGTTTAACATTATTTCACAAAAATAACATTTGTCTTTAATTTTGAAGTCGTTAATCAACATTTTAACACTATTTATCATTCTTGCAATGAGCAATGCTAGCTTTGCTCAAAGTAATATTCCATTAAAACAGAACGGACTTCAAGGTAAAGATCCTATTTGGGCGACCAATAAATCGCAAGATACGAGTAAATCGAAAACTGCAGATACGACCAAATCTGTAAACGATACGACCAAGAAAAAAGGAAGTGGTTTGCAGGCCGAAGTGAGCATTATTGCGGTTGACTCGCAGAAATCTGAAGTTGCCAAGAATATCAGTCACCTTTATCGCGGAGCAAAAGTAAAGTACCAAGATTTTGAACTTTCTGCCGATTATATCCGTCTTGATCGAAACAAGAAAAAGATTTTTGCTTCTGGGATCTACGACAAAAGTGGTAAATATGTAGGGCGTCCTATTGTCATCATGGGTAATGGTGAATCACCGAAAACAGTAGACTCACTTTATTATGATTACGAAAAACAAGAGGGAAATACCTACGGTATTATGACCGAAGTTGATGGTGGATTTATCCAGGCCAATATTGTGCGAAAGAATATCTACGACGAAATGTCTATTTACAAGGGATTATATAGTACCTGTAATCTACCTTATCCACATACCCATTTTGGAATTCATATCACCAAAGGAATTGTCACTAAAAATCAGATTATTTCTGGTCCGGCCTACCTTGTCGTGATGGGTGTACCGATGCCCGTGGCATTTCCATTTGCATTTTTCCCAAAACCAGATAAAAGAGCTTCTGGATTTCTCTTCCCATCTTTTGGGGAAGATTATACCAGAGGATTCTCGATGCGGGATATCGGTTGGTATTTGGCCTTCAACGATTATTGGGACAGTGAGATTAGAGGTTCCTTGTATTCTAAAGGTTCATGGGAAGCGTCCATCAATACGCGCTATACCGTCAACTATAAATTTAACGGTGGTTTTAATATCCGTTATGCCAATACCAAAACGGGTATTGAAGGAACATCTAATTATGGCTCCAATAAGGATTTTAATGTCACTTGGAACCATACCCAACGCCAGGAAGCCAATCCAGGAACATCTTTCTCTGCAAGTGTTAACTTTGGTACAAGTTCTTTCTTTCAAAATACCGGAACCGGAAGTACACAAAACACCTATGAAAACCTTGCACGTAACCGGATGGGCTCGTCCATCAGTTATGGAAAAGTATTTGCCGATGGCAAGGTAAACCTCACGGCCAGCTTAACGCATAATCAGGATATGGCTACGCGCAGTATACAGATGAGTTTACCAAATATCAGCTTAAACGTATCCTCTTTCAATCCATTTGACAGTAAAGACCGTGTCGGTGAACAAAAATGGTATCAACGCATCAATGTCGGTTATAGTTTCCAAGCACAAAACTCGGTAAGCACCATTGATACATTGTTATTTAAACCAGGAGGCTTCAAAAAATTCCAAAATGGTTTCCAACACAATATTCCAATCAGTTTATCACTCAATGCTTTTAAATATTTTCAGTTCAACACCAGTGTAAACTATACCGAGCGTTGGTATTTACAAAGTACAAGACAAAGCATCGACAATACCGCCGCAGGTTATAAACAACGTATCGATACCGTTCAGGGATTCAATCGTGCATACGATTACTCTGTTTCGACCGGACTTTCGACCAAGGTTTATGGTAATTATTTCCCTAAAATAGGTAACCTTAAGCAGATCAGACACGTCGTTACACCGTCGATCAACCTGAACTATAGACCCGATTTTTCGGATCCAAGATATGGTTTCTATCAGCATTATAACGATCAATATGGGAACAGAAATGTATACTCAATCTTTAGTCAGGGTGTCTACGGATCTCCTTCTGCAGGAAAATCTGCAGGGATAGGCTTTTCCATTGACAATAACATCGAAGCAAAAGTCAAAAGCAAATCCGATACCACAGATGGCGGTATGAAGAAAATCCCTATTCTTCAAGGTCTGACGTTCAGCGGAAATTACAACTTTGTTGCCGACTCGCTAAAGTTGTCCCCAATTACTTTCTCTGGCCGTACAGCTTTTTTCGACCAAAAGATGAATGTAAACTTCAACGGTACATTTGATCCCTATTCGGTCAATGAAAATGGTGTCCGCGTCAATCGCTATGCCATTAAAGACGGTAGCCTTGCTCGTCTGACAAACTTTGGTCTTTCCTTTGACTATAGTCTGAATCCTAAAGCTGCGAAATCACGTAATAACAATATTGATTCTTTAAGAAAAGAAATGTCTGGAGCAGGTATGACTCCTGAGCAAGCACAGGCCTTGGCTCGAATCAGCTCAGATCCAAATGCATTTGTGGACTTTAATATCCCATGGAATCTTGCGGCATCGTTCAGTTTCAATATGGCAAAATCGTTCAACTCCAGTACGCGGAGAATGGAAAGTCAAATCACAAGCACATTGAATTTACGTGGCGACTTCAGTGTTACACCAAAATGGAAAGTCACCTTTCAATCGGGATACGATTTCAAACAGAAGGAAGTGGTCATGACCTCTTTCAATATCTATCGGGATCTGCATTGTTGGGATATGTCATTTGGCTGGATGCCTTTCGGCCGGTTCCGAAGCTATAACGTCACCATACGTGCAAAGGCATCGATCTTACAAGATCTTAAGCTCACAAAAAGAGCCAGTTCAGGAGGCAGTTATTTTTAAAATAACTGCTTTTTTTTTGAAATGCCGTACTTGTATTGGTCAGCAGAACCATCAGCTTCTTTTCAAAAAACTTCTTCCATCAAATACATTTTTAACATTTCGTTGAGCCGCAATTTTATGTAAGTTTATATCCTGAATCCAACACTATCCCCGCAGATGCATTTTTCAAAGTAGGGAGGTGGTTGCATAATTATTTTCATAATTATTTTAAAGATGAAAGCAGAGATTATTACCATAGGCGATGAGATCCTCATCGGGCAGATCATTGATACCAATTCAGGCTGGATTGCCAAGCAACTGCTCCAATTCGAAGTCGATATCGTTCAAATGACATCGATCCCTGATACCGAAGAGGCTATTTCAACGACATTGAAGGAGGCCTCAGTTCGGGCAGATCTTATTTTAATCACCGGAGGTCTGGGCCCGACGAAAGATGATGTAACAAAAAAAACCGCCGCAGCGTATTTTGGAACCACCTTGATACGGGATGAGCATGTACTTCGGCACGTGACCAACATATTTGAATCACGCAATCTAAAAATGCTCGACATCAATCTGCAGCAGGCCGATGTTTTGGCAAATTGTGAAGTCCTATTTAACGACTATGGCACTGCACCCGGCATGCTGGTACACCAGAACCAAAAGAAGTTTATTTTTATGCCTGGAGTGCCATTTGAGATGAAATTTCTGATGGAAAAACATGTGCTGCCTTTATTAGCCAAACAGGATCCTGACTTATTTATCTGTCATGAGACAATTTTGGTCGGCGGAATCGGAGAATCTTATTTGGCAGAAGAAATAAAGGATATCGAATCAGAACTTCCTTCAAGCATAAAATTGGCCTATCTACCAACCTTGGCCTTTATCCGATTGAGACTCTCTGGTAAAAGCAGGAATAAATCTGACATTATGCTCCAGGTTGCCCTTTTTAAAACAAAGCTACTCCATCGTTTACAACAATATGTCATTGCAGATTATGATACCAGCATCGAACCTTATTTAATTAAAGAGCTTAGCCGCCGAGGTGCTACATTGACTACCGCAGAAAGCTGTACAGGTGGTAGCCTTGCCGCTTCAATAACCGCAGTAGCAGGAAGCAGCGTTATATTCCTTGGTGGTACTATCCCCTACTCCAACGCTTTAAAACAACAATTGTTGAACGTCAAAGAAGAAACACTGATCCAATATGGCGCAGTAAGTGAGCAGACTGCTATAGAAATGGCTTCGGGTTCAAAAAAGGCATTTTCGTCGGATTATGCTATTGCGACAACTGGGATAGCGGGGCCAGGTGGTGGAACAATTGAGAAACCGGTTGGCACTATCTGGGTAGCTGTTGCGGGAAAAAAAGAAGTTTTAACTAAGAAGTTTCAGTTTAATAACGAAAGACTGATCAACATCGAACGTACCCGTATGAATGCTTTATTACTTTTGTGGAAGTTGCTGGTAAAAGAAAAAGAACAAGACATACAATAAAGTAAAATAATATTTCAAAGAATACGTTATTTAAGGAATAATATTTTAAATTGTTGAAAGTAAACCACAATTTATTTAACTTCGTTTTTCTATAACGAGATTGCTAAAAAATATGGCTTTATATAAACTCTTGCTCCCAAAAATGGGAGAAAGTGTATCCGAGGCAACAATCACAAAATGGTTAAAACAACCTGGTGACCTGATTGATGAAGATGACACTTTATTGGAAATCGCAACGGACAAAGTTGATTCAGAGGTACCTTCCCCTGTAAAAGGTGTTTTAAAAGAGCATTGCTATACCGTAGACCAGACTGTCCAAGTTGGTGAAGTCGTTGCAATTATAGAAATTGAGGGCGAAAATGAAGAACCTGCGATTCAAGCACAAGAAAATACAGCTCCTTCAGCGACAGCTCCCGAAGAGATCATAGAGTTGAATATCCCTGGTGTAGACCAGCTGCCAAATGTAGCGGCTGAAACTTCGTCTTCTCCCTACGAGAATACCCTTCGTTTCTATTCACCTTTAGTAAAGAATATCGCACGTCACGAAGGATTGTCCCAAGATGAACTTGACCGTATCCAGGGTACTGGAGCAGAGGGAAGAGTGACAAAGGAAGATATTTTAACGTATGTAACACATCGAGATTCATCGGCAAAAACACCAAGGTCTATTCCGGCAGAGCACACGAACACGGCTACAGAATCTCCGAAAATAATCTCCACTGCTCCATCGCATGTTCACACTGTTGCCAATGGCAGTGATGAAATCATTGAAATGGACCGTATGCGAAGGTTGATTGCAGACCATATGGTCAAAAGTGTACAAACCTCTCCCCATGTATGTTCTTTTGTTGAGGCAGATGTAACCAATTTAGTTTTGTGGCGCAATAAAGTTAAAGATGCCTATAAAAAACGCGAGGGAGAAAACATTACGTTCACCCCTTTGTTTATCGAGGCGATTAGCAAGGCGCTCAAAGATTTTCCATTGGTCAATATCTCGATCGACGGTTACAATATCATCAAGAAGAAAAACATCAATATTGGTATGGCGGCAGCATTGCCTAATGGCAATCTCATCGTTCCTGTTATCAAAAATGCAGATCAATTAAGCTTAGTAGGCTTGAGTAAAAGTGTCAACGACCTCGCACAACGGTCACGGGCAAATAAATTAAAACCTGACGACACACAAGATGGCACATTTACATTCACCAATATCGGCGCTTTTGGCAATATTATGGGAACTCCTATCATTAACCAACCGCAAGCTGCAATCTTGGCTGTAGGTACAATTACGAAAAAACCAGCAGTCATAGAAACAGAGTATGGTGATATGATTGGTATTAGACATATGATGTATCTTTCACTTTCTTACGACCACCGTGCAATCGATGGTGCCCTCGGAGGTACCTTCTTAAAACGTGTGGCGGACTACCTGGAAAATTGGGATAGCAATAGAGTAATCTAGCCATCAAAATTGATAAATAAAAAAGGCTCTTAAATAGACATGCCCCAAAAAGTTAGACACTTATTTGGGGCATTTTTATTATTTAAAATATATTTTTTGTTACTTAAACATACTTTGTTCGAATTGTATTTTCTTCTTCTTGATCACCAATTGAAACCGCAGATAAAGTAAAAGCGAAGAGGTTAACAAGCCTAATGTCAGCCCATACCAAATCCCCTTGATACCCCAGTTAAATACCACTCCCATGAGGTAGCCACTTGGTAGCCCTATAATCCAATAAGCAATAAATGTGATAAGGGTTGGAATATTCACATCCCCCATACCACGTAACACCCCCAGACCGACAACTTGCGTACCATCAAACAATTGGAAAAGTCCCGCAATAATCAACAGCTGGGAAGCAATAATCACCACAGCATGATCTGAGGTAAAGATATAAGGTAAATAATTATTCAACAACGCGAACAAAGACGCTGTAATCACCATAAAGATCAACACCAATTGATACGAAGTGATGGCAAATCGTTCGAGGCGAAAAAGGTTTCTATTACCATAACTATTCCCCACCTTGATTGTTGCAGCAGCAGCGATACCACTCGCCATCATATACGTCATCGCGGCCAGCTGGATGGCTACTTGATGAGAAGCTTGCGCTGTAGCACTTATCGTACCGGCTAATAGGGAAGCCCCTGCAAAAGCCCCAATTTCAAATACATATTGCATAGCCACGGGTGCCCCGATGCGCACGATCTTAAGCAATCGTTGCCGATCGACCAATGTCACCTTAAAATATTGAATATATCCTTTAAATTTCTGCGATCGCAATACATAGGTCATCATCACAGACATCATTAACACCCGGTCGATCAATGTACTGTATCCGACTCCCTTCACCCCCATAGGACTAATGCCAAACATCCCTTTGACAAAGATGATCGCCAAAATAATGTTCAGTACATTTCCCCAAATAGTTACATTCATGGCTTGCTTTGTAAAGCCCAGGCCTTCAGCAAATTGTTTAAATGTACTAAATACCATCAACGGAAGCATCGATAAACTTAGAATAAGTAAATAAGGCTTTGCCTCCTTCACCACGGCCGGATCTTGGTTGAGGTGATCGATAGCCAACATCGAACCAAAGTAAACTAAAGCGAACAACAAGAGTCCTGCGAGAATATTTAACCAAAAGCTATTGGACAACAATATGGCACACTCTTTTTTATTATCACGGCCATTCTCCTGCGCAATCAATGGCGTAATGCCATACGCAATTCCCAACCCGACAACCATAACAACCATAAAAACAGCATGTACCAACGAAACTGCGGCCAATGGAATGGTTCCTGCAAAATGTCCAACAATTACACTATCCGCGGTATGCACCAGTGTATGTCCCAATTGTGAGATCACCACCGGCCCCGCCAATACCATCGTACTTTTGTAATACGGTTTAAATGTTTTAAATTTTCCCAACATAATCGATTTCCCTAAAAAAATAGCCACAAAAATACGAAGATATTGCTACCCTATCGTCATATTAAAAAATATTTAGCAAAAAATATAACAATTTACACCCATCAAATAACGGCACTTTGTTAAGTAATTTTTATGTTTCAAATACCTTAAAATTATCTTAAATTTACTTTTGGGTCTAAGAACTATAGAAATATAAATGTACCTTAGCATCTAGTTAGTAATCAAAAGAAGAGGAAAAAGAGTATGTACAATCCAGTAATAGCATTTCTAAACATCGGAACACAAGAGATGATCTTAATTGTGTTTGCAATCTTGTTACTTTTTGGAGGCAAAAAACTTCCTGAATTGGCGAGAGGTTTAGGAAGAGGAATACGTGAGTTCAAAGATGCATCAGAAGGTATCAAGCGTGAAATTTCAGATCAAATCAATAATTTCGAGAAAGACATAGACGTTAAAACAGAAGTAAAAGAAGAAGCTGTTCCTAATGATGTGCGTTTAGCTGAGGAAAAGGCTCAAGCAGCACACGAAGAAGAGGCTAAGCCACAGGAAACCGTAGAAGGTTCAGAAACAGAGCAGCCTAAGAAAAAATATGAATTCACAACACCTGCCGGTGTCGTCGAACATAATCCACATAAACAACCCGATTACGGCGAAGAGCCGTCTCACATCACGTACGGGTATAACGATCATTTTGCTGAAACTAAAAACAACGAGGTAGAAGATAAAAAAGTTCCTGAGCAGGACAATACCAATAAACCTGCTTAATTTTACTACTTTAGTTTATAATTAGATATACTTAGAGCTGTTGAATGGTGATTCAACAGCTCTACTTTTTAAGATTAAACCGACAATGAGCTTATCAACACACGAAATTACTATTGCTAACGAGCTTTCTATTAGCGAAAAACAGGTTCGCACGACTATAGCACTATTAGACGAAGGCGCTACCGTTCCGTTTATCTCACGCTACCGTAAGGAAATGACTGGTAGTTTGGACGAAGTTCAAATCACCAATATCAGAGATCGTTTCCAGCAGCTGCGCGATTTAGATAAACGTAAAGAAGCTGTTCTTAAATCTATCAACGATCAGGGGAAATTGACAGCGGAGCTTGAACAGCAGCTTTTGAATGCCGAAACCATGGCTAGTCTTGAAGATATCTATCTGCCTTACAAACCTAAGCGTAAAACCCGCGCCAGTGTGGCACGTGAAAAAGGTCTGCAACCTTTAGCGGATCTTATTTTGGCGCAAGAAACGGGCGATTTCCTCGCCCTTGCCGACAGTCTAATTGATGAAGAAAAAGGAGTAAAAAATACAGAGGAGGCACTAGCAGGTGCCCGCGATATTATTGCAGAGGTCATTGCCGAAGATGCGACAGTGAGAGCCAAATCGAGAGCGATATTCCTCGAAAAAAGTGCATTTGTTTCAAAAGTAGTTCCTGGAAAAGAAGAAGCCGCCCTAAAATATAAAGATTATTACGAATGGTCTGAATCTTTGAAGGATGCACCTTCCCATCGTGTGCTGGCCATGCGCCGTGGGGAAAAAGAAGAGCTACTCTACTTAGATATAGCGATCAATGAAGAAGAAATTCTACCCCGTATCGAATCCATCTATGTTAAGGGTGCCAACGATGCCTCAGCTCAGGTAAAACTCGCCTTGGTCGATAGCTATAAGCGTCTGTTAAAACCTTCCATGGAGACTGAAATTCGTGTATTAACACGCCAAAAAGCCGATGAAGAAGCCATCAAAGTTTTTGCCGACAATGTTCGTCAATTACTTCTAGCCGCTCCACTAGGGCAGAAAAGGCTGCTTGCGATCGACCCAGGATTTCGCACAGGCTGTAAAACGGTTGTTCTGGATGAGCAGGGACAGCTCAAAGAAAATACGGCTATCTTTCCACATACGGGTGCCAACGGACTGGCAGAGGCAAAAAAAACAATTCAGTATTTAGTTTCGAAATACGATATCCAAGCCATCGCAATCGGCAATGGAACAGCGGGTCGAGAAACGGAGGAATTTGTACGGAAACTCGGATTAAATAACGTTACCATCGTTATGGTCAATGAAAGTGGAGCCTCTATTTATTCGGCTTCCGAAACTGCTCGTGAAGAATTTCCAGATCAAGATGTTACGGTACGTGGTGCAGTATCTATTGGTAGACGATTAATGGATCCCTTGGCTGAGCTGGTTAAGATCGATCCAAAATCGATCGGTGTCGGACAATATCAACATGACGTTGATCAAAATAAACTCCAAACTTCTCTGGACGACACTGTTATCAGCTGTGTAAATGCGGTCGGTGTTGAACTGAATACTGCCTCCAAACAAATCTTATCCTATGTTTCGGGTCTAGGTCCATCTTTGGCCCAACAGATCATCAAATACAGAAATGAGAATGGTCCCTTTGCATCGAGACGTGAACTGAAAAAAGTTCCTCGCCTTGGTGATAAAGCTTTTGAACAAGCAGCAGGATTCCTTCGCATTCGCCATGCGGTAAATCCATTGGATTCCTCTGCAGTACACCCCGAGCGTTATGCGCTGGTGGAACAAATGGCCAAAGACTTGGGAAAAAAAGTGGAGGACCTATTGACAGATGCTGACCTCAGGAAATCTATTCCCCTAAAAAATTACATTTCGGAGGAAGTAGGACTACCGACATTAAACGATATTCTAAATGAATTAGCAAAACCCGGATTAGATCCAAGGGAAAAATTCGAAGCATTTTCATTCACGGATGGGGTCAACAGCATTGGCGACTTACGGGTTGGCATGAAACTACCGGGAATCGTTACCAATATTACGAATTTTGGAGCCTTTGTTGATATTGGCGTACATCAAGATGGCTTGGTACACCTAAGCCAATTATCTAATCGCTATATATCAGATCCCCATGAAGTCGTCAAAGTACAGCAACACGTCATGGTAACGGTAACAGAAGTAGACGAAAAACGTAGTCGCATTGCATTGTCAATGAAAACAGATGAGAAGCCTGCGCTACCCAAAAACAAAAAGAATGATTTTAAAAAGCAGGCCGAACCACAATCGGATATGGCCAGCAAACTAGCTGCATTGGCGAGTAAATTTAAATAGATACATTTAACTCCGAATCAAAAAAGCTGACCGTTCGCTGAACTGCCAAGAAAAGTGTCTAACTTTTTGGAGGCAAGGCATCGCCTGGTCAGCTTTTTTTTGATTCGATTAAATCCAATGTTCGTCGCTCGTGTCGCTGTTTTATTTCGTATCTTTAGGGGAAACAAGTTTAGACCCGTTATGAAAAATTGTACCCTCCTATTCTTTCTATTTTTTGGAATCTATTTTTCTAAAATCCAGGCACAGCAGCAACTTCACGACGGGGCCTACCTGTACCAGGATGGCATCAATAAACATTTAATGCTCGTTAAAGACCATTATATTTCATTTATAAGTTACGATGACGTCAGAAAACGCTTTCAGCATACCTGGGGTGGCGCACTTGATAAACAACCTAATCTGATCACTATCGCTGTCGAGTATAACTCACAGGATTCGGCGGCTATTGGCAAAACAACCCAATTACCTTATCGGATTGATGCAGACTCCCTTCGCCTAAAAACTGCCAATGGCTACCATCTCTATATCAAGCAGAAAAAAGTTCCACAAGACCTAGATGCACTTTGGCGGATCACTGGTCGCCAGCAAGAAGGCAAAATGCAAGATATTCCCAAAGCAGATCGTAAAACAATCAAAATATTGGTTGATGGATATTTTCAATGGATAGCGATTAATCCTGCTCAAAAGGGTTTCTATGGTACAGGCGGAGGTGACTACCAGTACAATAATAATCGGTACTCCGAAAAAATACAGTTCTTTTCGAGAGACAATAATAGAGTTGGACAAGAACTCGCCTTTGATGGTGAAATCCTGAATGGCGCATGGCATCATAAAGGAAAAAGTTCGAAAGGAGACGATATTTATGAAATCTGGAGCAAAGAAATAACAGAATAAAATATGACAATAGAAGAATTTCAATCTCTTGAAGCTCCGCTTCAGCATTGGACAGCGGTACAAAAGTCACTTTGGTATGATCTAAAAGGAAATTGGAAAACCGCGCATGACCTGATCGATCAATTGGGCGGAACTGACGCAGCACATGTTCATGCTTATTTACATCGCAAAGAAGGCGATCAGTGGAATGCAGAATATTGGTATCGTCGTGCCAAACAAAACGTATACAAAGGTAATTTGGATGATGAGTGGAAAGACCTCTTCAAATATTACGCTCCATAGCTACAATTAGCCTATTTTCGGACAGCCGCTGTTTTCTTTTATATACACAAAAGGACAATTTGGGTAATAAAGTAGTCAAAAATAGTATAGAAAATTAACTCAGCACTTTTTTAGGCTATCGAATATCTTTAAAAAGATAAAAATATTACCAAATAAGATATAACACCAACCAAATCCGGAGATAATACGTAACAAAAATAACACAAAGACACTTGCGTCCTAAACGTTT
>NZ_DKSP01000014.1:0-636 GCF_002472745.1 Sphingobacterium sp. UBA7253
TTGTAGGCATCGATAGCCTCTGCATCTGTCACGGGGTGATAGTTTGCACGATTGCTATCTTTTAGCTGGGCATGTTGTGGCGATATCCCCGGGTAGTCAAGGCCCGCAGACACCGAGGTTGACGGGATCGGATTGCCCTCATCATCGACCAAACAGTACGAAAAGGTTCCCTGGAATACGGTTGGTTTGCCAAAAGAAAGTGTCGCAGCTGTTTTTGGATAAGTTCCGGTTCCA
Organism: Sphingobacterium sp. UBA7253; assembly: GCF_002472745.1. Classification (NCBI taxonomy): domain Bacteria; kingdom Pseudomonadati; phylum Bacteroidota; class Sphingobacteriia; order Sphingobacteriales; family Sphingobacteriaceae; genus Sphingobacterium; species Sphingobacterium sp. UBA7253. Next base: position 235 of record NZ_DKSP01000014.1, read on the forward strand.
CCGCCTTCGCCACCATGAATCTCGACGTCATGATCATCGAGAAAACCCGAAAATAAGCCAATAGCATTTGAGCCACCACCTACACAGGCGAAGATGCTGTCTGGAAGGCGCCCTTCCTGATCAAGTATCTGCTGGCGTGCTTCCTTACCGATAACGCTTTGAAAATAGCCGACCATTTTTGGATAGGGGTGCGGGCCGACATGCGATCCCAGTAGATAATAGGATGTTGGATTTTCAACGTAATACATCAAGGCCGCATCGACGGCATCCTTCAATGTACGGCTACCTAAGTTGGTCGTTACAACTTCGGCGCCTAACAATTCCATGCGTTTGACGTTCAGCGCCTGGCGTGCAGCGTCGATTTCGCCCATAAATACTTTACATGGTATGTTTAACAATGCT
>NZ_DKSP01000014.1:720-1246 GCF_002472745.1 Sphingobacterium sp. UBA7253
ATTAACAATGCTGCCGCTGTTGCTGTTGCAACACCGTGTTGACCGGCGCCAGTTTCGGCAATGATCTCTGTTGCTCCCATCTGTTTGGCCAGAAGAATTTGACCGATACAGTTGTTTATCTTATGGGAACCCGTATGGTTGAGATCTTCCCGCTTTAAATAGATTTTGGAGCCAATATACTCGCTTAAGTTCTTGGCGTAGTATAAGGGTGAGGGACGACCGACATAATGTTTTAAGATTGCAATAAACTCTTTCTGAAATTCTTCTTTTTGGACATGGCTATCGAAAAAAGAAGCCAGTTTATTTAATTGCTCTTCCAGTACCGGGGGGATATAAGATCCGCCGTACGCTCCATATTGGCCATTGTATTGAAGCATCTTTTCGTTTGCTTCGACAGATGCTGCTTGTGTTAGACTCATTTTAGGCTTAAGTTTCTTGTTGTAAAAGGATATATTATTTATTGAAGCCTAATATAGTAATCTTTGTAGGTATTGGGAAAAAAAACCAGGCATCTTTTCTAGAAAAG
>NZ_DKSP01000014.1:1395-8591 GCF_002472745.1 Sphingobacterium sp. UBA7253
CATCTTTTCTAGAAAAGATGCCTGTTAAATCTTGTATTTGCAAACAAGGATATATTGCGCCCTGTTTTAAGCTTTGGTTTTCCGGAAGATAAAGTAGAAACCCACCAGGATAAAAGGTATACTCAGTAATTGGCCCATGTTTAAAGCCATACTTTGCTCGAAGGCTTCCTGATCAATTTTAAAATGTTCCAACACCATACGTGCACCAAATAATAAGACTAGGAATATGCCAAATAATTGACCTTTTTGGCGATTGGGATTCGATTTGAATAGGGAACCGATGATAATAAAGATCAAAATATAGGCGATTGCTTCATAAAGCTGTCCCGGGTGGCGCGGTACATTGTCGACACGTTCAAACACGATAGCCCAAGGTAAATCTGTAGGCGTACCAATTATTTCAGAATTGAAGAAATTTCCGATACGGATAAGTGCACCGGCAATAGGGACTACGACAACCAATCGGTCCGCTAGCCATAGAAAGTCGGTTTTTGTTTTTCTGCAGAATAAATATAATGCGAGGATAATTCCGATGGCGCCACCGTGAGAAGCCAAACCTGCAAAGCCGGTGATATGAAATCCTGTTTTATCCCATTTAAATGGAAGGAAGATTTCAAGTATATGATCTTTGTAATAGTCAAAATCGTAAAATAGGCAGTGTCCTAATCGAGCTCCGATCAAAGTGCCCAGGAAAATATAAATTGAAAGCTGATCCAGCTGTTCTTGTGTGCGGCCTTCCTTTTTGAATATACGCAACATGATCACGTATGAAACAAAAAACGCTAATAACCAGCATAAGGCATAATAGCGAAGGGCAAAGGCGCCAAAGTTGAACATTTCAGGGTCAATATTCCAATGTATTGCACTTAATATTGAATTCATAAATTTTATAGCTGTTTAAATTACTTTGGAGTAAAGATAAGCTTTAATCTCATTTTTTATTCCTACAATTTGTTTTTAAATATAATATCATTGGGCTGCGAACTTAATTGATTCATCGTGAATGAAATATTGTCTTTTGCTGATCCTTTTTACTAAAATAAAGGGCTATGATCTAAAATAAATTGCGCAAACAATATTTCAAAAAACATTTTTACTTTTGCATTTCATTGAAATTTTCATATTTTGACGAAAGTAAATAGAAAAGGAAAAGATGGCAGAAAAAAACAAGAAAAAAGAGCCGAAGCACAACGCGGTTGTGACTAAAGATTCGCTTTCATTTTTTGAAAAATATATCAATAATGCTTCTCCTACAGGATTTGAGTGGGAAGGACAGCGACTGTGGTTGGATTATTTGAAGCCTTATGTCGATGATACATTCGTTGACAACTACGGTACAGCTGTAGGGGTAATCAATCCAAAAGCGGAGTACAAGGTCGTTATAGAGGCTCATGCGGATGAGATTTCTTGGTTTGTCAATTACATTACCAAAGATGGACTGATCTATGTGATTCGTAACGGTGGTTCGGATCACCAGATTGCACCGTCTAAGCGCGTGAATATCCATACGGAAAAGGGTATTGTCAAAGCTGTATTCGGCTGGCCGGCAATTCATACACGTTCGGGAGAGAAAGAAGAAAATCCTTCGCTGAAAAATATCTTTTTGGACTGCGGCTGTAGTACCAAAGAAGAGGTTGAAGCCCTGGGTATACATGTGGGGTGTGTTATTACCTACGAAGATACATTCTCTATCCTCAACGACCGTTATTATGTTGGGCGGGCTATGGACAATCGTGCCGGTGGTTTTATGATCGCTGAGGTTGCTCGTTTGCTAAAAGAGAATAAAAAGAAATTGCCATTTGGATTATATATCGTAAATTCGGTGCAGGAAGAGATTGGTTTACGTGGCGCCGAAATGATTGCAGATCGTATCAAACCGAATGTCGCTATCGTAACCGATGTGACACATGATACACAAACTCCGATGATCAATAAGATCACGCAGGGAGATCTGTTTTCAGGAAAAGGCCCTGTATTGTCTTATGCTCCAGCGGTTCAGATCAATCTGAATAAACTGTTGGTGAAGGTTGCTGAAAAGAATAATATTCCTTTCCAGCGTCAGGCTTCCTCTCGTTTTACAGGAACTGATACGGATGCATTTGCCTATAGCAATGGTGGTGTACCGTCGGCATTGATTTCCTTACCGCTCCGTTATATGCACACAACAGTGGAGATGGTACATAAAGAAGATGTTGACAACGTGATCAGATTGATCTACGAGACATTATTGAATATCGAGAACGGACAAGACTTTAGAACATTTACAAAGTAGAATTTAAGAATATATTAACTTATCATTAGAATTATTATGGAAAATAACCAAAATCAAAACGAATTGAGCATTGAGTTGACAGAAGAAGTAGCAGAAGGAACCTACTCAAATCTTGCGATTATCACTCACTCTAATACTGAATTTGTGGTTGACTTTATCCGTGTGATGCCAGGAGTGCCAAAAGCAAAAGTGAAATCAAGAATCGTTTTGACTCCAGAGCATGCAAAACGCTTGTTAGGTGCATTGGTTGATAACGTGAACCGTTTCGAAGCATTAAATGGCCCAATTAAAATGGACTTAGGTGTTGCTGAACAACCTCAACAAGGTGGCGATCCTACAGTTGCATTCCCTTTTGGAACGCCACAAGGTCAAGCATAGTTGAGAGCAGCTATCATTGAGATATCAGAAGCGCCAATTGAACATTGGCGCTTTTTTTTGGCTTTATTTTTAGTAAGTCTTTCCGATGCTCCGATTCGGTTTATGTATGAAAAAGACGATGATCCTAACTGCCTGTTAAGATATTGGATCATCAAGATCTATATTAAAATTGAAACATCTGCATACTAGGTAGTAATTATTAACATTTTTTAATCAATGTTTAGACAGTAATAAGTCAGTGCATATTCAGTGTACACTGAGCAAGCACTGAACGAGCACTGAACAATCACTGAGTAAGCACTGTCTAAAATACGAAATTATATGCCATCTGGTGTTCGCTTGTTGCCTATTGCTAGTTTTGGACTTGGCCTTTACTTTTACTAAATTTAAATAACTAATTTCAAAAAGGAGATTTATATGGATATTCAAGTGCGGAACTTGACAAAGAAGGATTATGTTGATTTGAAAAAATCGATGGAACAGGCATATGATGGTGTTGGTGAGACCTGGTCAAAGGAAAATATTCAGGATTTGATAGAGTTATTTCCTGAAGGGCAGCTATGTGTGGAGATTGATGGACATGTGGTCGCTTGTGCCTTGTCGATTATCCTGAATTCAAAGAAGAATAATATTTACGATAGTTATTATGATATTATCGATGACGGTAAGTTTACCAAACATAGTGATGATGGAGATACACTGTACGGAATAGAAGTGTTTGTTCATCCGGCACATCGGGCCTTACGTCTTGGACGCCGTCTCTATGATGCACGTAAGGAGCTGTGTGAACAGATGAACCTCAAATGTATTGTTGCCGGGGGGCGTATTCCCAATTACCATAACTATGCGGATAAAATGAGTCCGCGGGTTTATATCGAGAAAGTCAAACGTAAGGAGATCTATGATCCGACGCTGACCTTTCAGCTATCGAATGATTTTCATGTCAAAAAAATACTTAAGCACTATCTGCCTGAGGATGCTGAATCGATGGAGTTCGCTACCCTGTTGGAATGGAATAATATTTATTATGAGCCCGAGACAAGGTCTATTTCGACGACTAAGCAGACAATCCGCTTGGGACTGGTGCAATGGCAGATGCGTTTATTTGATAATCTTGAGGCATTTTACGATCAGATAGAATTCTTTGTGGATACGGTGAGTGATTATGGAACCGATTTTATCATGTTTCCGGAATTCTTTAATACGCCGTTGATGAGTCCGTATAATGATCTTCCCGAGCGCCTGGCAATGGAGAGGCTTGCGCAGCATACCTCGGAGATTATCGATCGCATTCAACAGTTTGCCGTTTCCTACAATGTGAATATCATTGCCGGGTCGATGCCTTTGGTGGAAAACAAAAAACTCTATAATGTTTCCTACCTCTGCCATCGCAACGGTAAGCTGGATGAGTTTAAAAAAATTCATATCACACCAAATGAATTTAAATATTATGGTATGGTGGGCGGAAGTGAGGTGAAGGTGTTTGACACCGATTGTGGTAAAGTGGGGCTGTTGATCTGTTACGATGTAGAGTTTCCTGAACTGAGCCGTATTTTGGCCGATCAGGGGATGCAGATCCTATTTGTGCCCTTTATGACGGATACTCAAAACGGATACATCCGGGTGCGTACCTGTGCGCAGGCTAGGGCGATAGAAAATGAATGTTATGTGGCCATTGCAGGCTCCGTGGGCAATTTGCCGCGTGTGAATAATATGGATATACAATATTCGCAGTCCGCTGTTTTTACCCCTTCGGACTTTGCTTTTCCCAATAATGCCATTAAAGCTGAGGCGACACCGAATGCTGAGATGGTGCTTATTGCCGACGTTGATCTTTATGCCCTACGAGACCTGCATGAGTACGGTACCGTTAAAGTCAAGAAGGATAGACGGAAGGATTTGTATGAAGTGAAACTTTTGAAGTAAATTTAAATACTCTTTTAATCTCTTAAAATATGATACAAAAAGTCAAATGGGGGACGCTATCCATGGTCTTAATGATGATGTCATGTCAGTCAAATAAGAAAAGCGATACTGCTCAGGAGGTCCGCACAAATTTTTTTGATGTCTCAGGCATGGATACCACAGTGAATCCAGGAGATAATTTCTTCCAATATGCGAATGGAAGCTGGATGAAAAATACCCAGATCCCGGCTTCTGAAACTGGCTGGGGTTCATTTTATATTCTTGCTGATGAAAACCTGGCAAACCTGAAATCTATTTTGGAGGGTGCGGCGAAGTCTGACAACAAAAAAGGTTCCGATCAGCAAAAGGCCGGCGATTTCTATGCGAGTGGTATGGATACGGTGACGATTGATAAATTGGGCGCGAAACCGATCGAAGGGGCTATTCAAAAAATCAATGGGTTGAAAAGTATGGATGAATTGATCGCTTATGCTGCGGATGGATTTAAAGAGGGTGATGGTGATCTTTTTACATTTTATGTAGCAGCAGATGACCGGATCAGCACTAAAAATGCATTGCAATTTTTCCAGGGGGGACTTAACCTGCCTGAAGCAAGTTATTACTTGGATCAGGATGACAAAGCGAAGAAAATCCGGGAGGCCTATGTTGCGTATCTGGTAAAATTATTCGGACTGATCGGCGAAGGGGCAAATGCGCAAAAGTCGGCTGAGGAAGTGCTGCGCTTGGAAACAGAAATAGCCAAATCGCATGCTACACCGGTGGAATTGCGGGATCCCATCAAAAACTACCATAAATTTGCGGTACAGGAATTTCAAAAACAAACACCAAACCTCAATTGGAAAGATATTTTGCAACGTTTGGATGTGAAGACCGATACCATTTTGGTACAGCAACCCAAATTTTATCTTGCTCTGAATAATTTGTTGAAATCACAGTCCTTAGCTAGTTGGAAAACAAAACTAAAAGCAGATTTAGCGAATGCTTCTGCGACGGCACTGAGCAAAGGTTTCAGGGATGCAAAGTTTGAATTATTCGGAAAAACCCTAAATGGACAGAAGCAGGAGAAGGAACGTTGGAAGCTGATGGTGAGCTCGGCCGACGAGAACCTTGGCGAGATTGTCGGAAAGTTGTATGTGGATGAGTATTTTAAACCCGAAGCAAAAAAACGAATGCTCGAATTGGTCGATAATTTGCAAAAAGTCTATAAGAGCCGTATCGAGAAATTGGACTGGATGACACCTGAAACCAAAAAGAAAGCGATTGAAAAATTGGAAGCATTTACCAAAAAAATCGGTTACCCGGAGAAGTGGAAAGATTACAGTGATGTGGAGGTTGCCAAAGATACCTACTATGCCAATTTACAGTCTGCTGCAAAGCATGCCTATAAAGAAATGGCAGGTAAAATCGGCAAACCGGTTGACAAGGCCGAATGGCTGATGACGACACCTACGGTGAATGCCTATTACAATCCACCGTATAATGAAATTGTATTCCCGGCCGGCATCTTGCAGTTCCCATTCTTTGATGCCAATGCGGACGATGCGATCAATTATGGCGCTATCGGTGCCGTTATCGGACACGAGATGACACATGGTTTTGATGACCAGGGGCGTCAATATGATAAAGATGGTAACTTGAACGATTGGTGGACGGCAGTGGATGCGAAACAGTTTACGGAACGCGCCAATCAGGTAGCGAAGTTATATGGTGGCTTTACACTGTTGGACAATCAACATGTAAACGGTGAGCTTACTTTAGGTGAAAATCTGGCAGATATCGGCGGTTTGAATATTGCTTATGATGCTTTCAAATTAACCAAGCAAGGGCAGGGACAGGATAAAATTGATGGTTTTACACCAGATCAACGTTTCTTCTTGAGTTTTGCGCAAGTGTGGCGCGTAAAGAGCAGCGATGAGCGCATGCGGTTACGTTTAAAAGTTGATCCACATAGCCCCGAACAATTTCGGGTAAATGGTCCCGTATACAATATGGAGGCCTTCTATAAAGCATTTAATGTACAGCCTACGGCAAAAATGTATGTAGCACCAGAGAAGAGAATTTTGGTTTGGTAAGCGAAAACAGGGGTGAACAGCATTGTCCCGATACGGATTAAGACAATGCTGTTCAACTCATAACGTTTAATTGGAAACGAAAAAGTAAATTTGTCTTTGAATTATGATAAAAACTGATTACTTTTGCCCTTCATTTAATAACACATTTAATTAATTAACAATGTACGCAATAGTAAATATAGCAGGACAGCAATTTAAGGTTGCAAAAGACCAGTTCCTTTTTGTACACCGTTTACAAGGAGATGAAGGCGCTAGTATTGAATTTGACAATGTATTGTTAGCAGAAGACGGTGGTAAATTTACCATTGGTACACCTAGCGTTGCTGGTGCAAAAGTTTCGGCTAAAATTTTGTCTCATTTAAAAGGCGATAAAGTTATCGTTTTCAAGAAAAAACGTCGTAAAGGCTACAAAAAGAAAAACGGTCACCGTCAACAATTTTCTAAAATCCAGATCACTGGTATTACGTTATAATTGAATTTTTAATCAGACAAATAGTCTTAAATTAAGATAAAGAAATGGCACACAAAAAAGGTGCGGGTAGTTCTAA
>NZ_DKSP01000014.1:8663-34984 GCF_002472745.1 Sphingobacterium sp. UBA7253
GCCGTGAGTCACATAGCAAGCGTTTAGGTATCAAAATCTTCGGTGGTCAACAAGCAATCGCTGGTAACATCATCGTACGCCAACGCGGTACACAACACAATCCTGACACAAACGTTGGTATTGGTAAAGACCACACATTGTTCGCTTTAGTAGACGGTAAAGTAGTTTTCCGTAAAAAAGCTAACAATAAATCTTATGTATCTGTAGTTCCTACAGAACAAGCATAAGGTTTTGCAACAATATTGGAAAGGCATCAAGAAATTGATGCCTTTTTTTGTTGTTTATACTTTTAGCTACTGTTCCGATGTGTCTGCTATCGGGTGATGCTGGAGCAGGATAGCGGGCTGCTCTGCGGAATTGCTACCTGGTATGCTGAATTTATCGGGCTTGGTACTGAGCTTTTTAAGCTTTTTGGGCTGTTTAAATTGTTATTTTCTGTTAAATGTAACCGCTTTGGTACAATTTTTATAAGGGATAGGTGTTTTTAAGACAATAGGCGTAGCATTCGTAAATATCACTGGATGCAAGCACGATTGAATAAATACTTACATATGAAATACAACAAGTTTGGATATGGTTTGTGTGCCGGGTTATTTGCCTGTTCATTTTATTCCTGTAGTTCGATTTACATGCCTAATGTGCCTTCAGCGCCGATGTTTACAGAAGCTGGCGAGGTCTATGTTTCCGGCAATATCAATACAAAGGCCAATGTATCGGCCAACCTGGGGGTAGCTGTAACTGATCATGTGGCTGTCATTGCCAATGGTTCATATGTCGATAATAGATCCAATATCAAAGACTACGCACAAAAGATGGGTGAAGCGGGGATAGGTTATTTTACACGCTTTGGTAGAAAAAATAATCGTGTATTTGAGGTTTACGGGGGCTATGGACTGGGTAATACCAGCGTGGTTGATAAGCGTTCGTCGACAATGGGACAAGCCGTTGTAGAAACGAAGGACATGGATTTTGACAAGGTGTTTGTGCAGGTGAACTTTTCATCGGAGAAAAAGGATGCCCTGAAATTGTTCGGCAACCGGCATGATATCGATTACGGTACCATCATCCGGCTGAGCAATATGCGTATGAAAAATTTTGCTATTGATGGTCTTCCGGCAGAGAAAGAAGATAATATGCTTATTGAACCTGTATTTTATACAAGAATGGGGTTAGGGAAAGGATGGAAGTTGCAATATACGAACGGTATGGTATTCGGTTTTAAAAGTAATACCTATTTAAAAGCAGGGTACCCATTGTTTACACTGGGAGTTTTATATAAATTTGGAGGAAAATAGTGGCTATGAGCAAGAAAATTTTATTTGGATGTTTGGTTCTGCTGGGGTTGTTTATTTCCGGCTGTGGTGTGAGTCGACAAAAGGCACAGATCGAAAATTTGGCGAAATGTAAATTCGATGTGGAATCGGTAGATAGTATTCGATTGGCTGGAACATCATTGCAACGACTGATCAGGAATAATCAAATTGACCTAGGTGCCGCGCCGAGCTTGGCATTGGCCTATTTGCGGAAAGATATTCCATTGGATGCAGTTATCCGACTTAAAATTGATAACCCGACGCTCAAAAAAGCGTCTATCAATAAGTTCCAGTATATCATTCTTTACGGCGGACAGCAGCTTGTGGAAGGGATTGTGAATCAATCATTACAAATAGAGCCCGGAGAATCTACAGTGGCCAATGTGCGTATAGCCACCAATATCTATGATTTGTTGAAGAATTCGGACCTGCAGGATTTTTTAATGTCAAGCGATGAGAATAAAAAGGGAATATTTACGTTAAAAGTTAAACCTTCTATCAATATCGCAGGGCAGTCGGTGTTCTACCCGGGGTATATTACCATCGATAAGGCGGTAAGTCGTAAGATTCTGCTTTAGACACAGGCATGCTGTGATAAGATATCGAGGTTTTCCATGAAAATGGAAAACCTTTTTTATTGATCTTGATTTTCAGGCTAATTAAGTTCCCCGAGGATCCTAATCAGTATCTTGCTAAATCGTTATTACGAATGGACTATTATGTTAAGAATTAAACTGTAATAAAAAAGTTATAGTGTCAAAGTGTAAAGTATACACCTTATTTTATATTTTAGTCTCTAATTACAAACCTAAATATGTTAAAAAGAATCTTTATTCCTGTTTTGTTATTTGCTGGCGTGCACGCTATGGCTCAGAAGACGTTCGAACCGTATGAGCAACCCATTGAAGGAACCAATCTGACGTTCAAAATGCTAGCAATCCCTGGTGGTAGTTTTAAAATGGGAACTACAAGCGGCGGGAAAGAAGATGAAAAACCTGCACATGAGGTGAAGTTGGACCCATTTTGGATGGGGCAGTATGAAGTAACCTGGGATCTCTTTGAACCGTTTCTGTATAAAGATTATGAGATCGCAAAGAGTAAGGACGGTAAAGTATCCAAAGAGATTGATGCCGTTACGCGACCTACCAAACCCTATTTGGATATGACTTTTGGTTTTGGAAAAGAAGGACACCCGGCCTTGGCGATGACCCATTACAATGCCATCCAATTCTGTAAGTGGTTGTATGTCCGTACGGGTGTGTTTTATCGTTTACCAACAGAGGCTGAGTGGGAATATGCAGCTCGAGCTGGTTCAAAGACAACTTATTTTTTCGGTGATCAAGCAACGCCATTAGCAGATTATGCCTGGTTTAAAGATAACGGTGAACAGAAAACACATATTGTAGGACAGAAGAAACCGAACCCTTGGGGCCTTTATGATATTTATGGCAATGTTGCTGAGTGGACTTATGACCAATATAAGGCCGATAGTTACAATGAAGGCAAAGGAAAGGTATTGACCAACCCCGTAGTTGTTCCGACAACCCTGTATCCACATGTTGTACGAGGTGGTGCTTTTGACAGTGGGGCCGAGGACATGCGCTCTGCAGCGCGTGGTGCTTCAGATCCCGTGTGGAAACAGTTGGATCCACAAATTCCAAAAAGTAACTGGTGGTTTCCGGAAGCCCCATTTGTGGGTATGAGACTGGTAAGACCCCTTAATCCACCCAGTCACGAAGAAATTATGGCTTATTACGACAAACAGCCAATCAAAGACTTTTAATATAAAATAATCAATATAAAACTGTTATGGAAAATCTAGAAAGAAGAGATTTTATTAAAACTTCTGCTGTAGTTGCTGGGGGCGCTGTGTTGAGCTCAATGCCTTTATCAGGTGCATATGCTGCTGGTTCAGATGTTATCAAAGTTGCCTTAGTGGGCTGTGGGGGCCGCGGAACTGGAGCTACATTTGATGCGTTAAGTTCGGGAATGAACATTAAAGTGGTGGCACTTGCAGATGCTTTTAAAGATAATTTAGAGAGTACTTATAAAACGCTGAAAGAAAAATGGCAAGATAAGATCGATGTAAGTGACAACCATAAATTTGTAGGGTTCGATGCGTATAAAGATGCAATTCAATTGGCCGATGTTGTTATTTTGGCAACTCCTCCAGGATTTAGACCAATGCATTTTGAGGAAGCGATCCGTCAAGGTAAACATGTTTTCATGGAGAAACCGGTAGCGGTTGATATACCTGGTGTACAACAGGTCTTACGTGTGGCTGCAGAAGCTAAACGTAAAAAATTGAATGTTGTGGTTGGTTTGCAACGCCGTTATCAAACGAATTACCGTGAGGCTATCAAACGTATTCACGAAGGTGCTATCGGTGATGTTACCTCTGGACAAGTCTACTGGAACTCAGGTGGCGTATGGGTGCGTCCGCGCAAGCCAGAGCAAACTGAAATGGAGTACCAAATGCGTAACTGGTATTATTTTAACTGGTTGTGTGGCGATCATATCGTTGAGCAGCACGTGCACAATATTGATATCGCCAATTGGGTAAAAGGCGCTTATCCCGTATCGATCCAAGGCACAGGGAGCAGAGCACACCGTACAGGCAAAGAGTATGGTGAAATCTATGATAATTTTGCATTAGAATTAACCTATGCTGATAACAGTGTTGTTTATAGTCAGTGTAGACACTTTGAGGGTATACATAACCGTGTAGACGAGCAATTCCAGGCAACAAAAGGACGTGCTTATCTTTCTGCAGGTGGACAGGCTGTATTGTACGACTGGAAAGGAAAAGAAATCTATCGCCATGATGCCAAGGGCAATCCAAATCCTTATCAACAAGAACATAAGGAACTTTTTACAGCAATTTCGAAAGGCGAATATAAATTTGATAATGCAGAATATGGTGCTTATAGTACGTTGACAGGTATTATCGGGCGTATTGCTTGTTATACAGGTAAGGTGATCAAATGGGATGAAGCCTTGAAATCTACTATCAAACTGGGGCCAGATGTACTTGCTTGGGATGCTAAACCAAAGTTACTTCCGGATGCAGAAGGTTTTTACCCTGTAGCGATGCCTGGTCAAAACACAAACCTATATATTTAAGTTTTTGGGCCGATGGGATTAAGGTGGAATTTGTGTCTTCTATTTTTTGTCACGATTTGTTGCATTGATGTACAGGCGCAAATACCATCAACGAAACTCCATAAAATTCGGCTGGAAGGACCCGCGCAGGGGACTCAATTCCATATCACTTACTTCGCTTCCGACAGTCTTGTTAGACGGTCGGAAGTTGACAGTATTTTAACGGCGATTGATTTTTCGATGTCAATTTATCGGAAGGACTCGAGAATATCCAAGTTCAATACAGATACGGTAATGTCTATTGTGATGGATAGCCATATGGCCAAGGTGATAAAAGCTTCCTTTAAATATCATAAATTATCGAAAGGTCAATTCGATATTACTATTGCCCCGCTAGTCAACCTATGGGGCTTTGGTGCTAATAAGAGTCCGGTCGCCCCAGATTCGGCGACGGTGCTAAAAGCGAAGGAACTAGTGGGAATGCACTATCTGAAGGTTAGCGGCAATCGGCTTATCAAAAAGAAGAAAGGGATTAAAATAGATGTAAATGGTATTGCCCAGGGCTATACGGTAGATGTTTTGGCCGACTATCTTGGGCGAAAGGGGATTGCCAATTATATGGTAGAGGTCGGTGGTGAAATCAGGGCTTTAGGGACTCCGCCAAGTGGGCAGGGCTTTTCTATTGGTATTGTTCAGCCCGATGATGCGGGCGGGGAGGAATTGATGACCGCTGTTGCGCAGCTCAAAGAAGGGGCGCTGACAACGGCAGGCAGTTTCGAAAAGTTTATTAAGTACAAAGGGAAAAAATTGGGTCATCATATCGACCCTGTTTCGGGTTTTCCATACATGACCGATATATTGAGTGTCAGCGTCTATGCGAAGACTGCTATGGAAGCAGATGCACTGGATAATTATTTTATGGGCATGGAACCCGAACAAGTTAAGACAAAGGCCAAAAAATTGAAGGGTGTGGAGGTTTTTGTCATTTTTAAAAATAAAAATCAGTCCATCGAAGCGATTTATTCGGATGGATTTGGTAAATTATTTAAAAATTAATCAATTATAAATAAAATGAAGAGATCGGATTTTATTAAAGGTAGTCTTTTGGCCGCCGGGGCAGGACTAGCTGGACAGACTTTTGCGTCAACCACTCAAAATACAGCAAATACGATGGATAAAGGAAAGACATTTAACTTAAATTATGCCCCGCATCAGGGGATGTTCAAAAATCATGCAGGTGACAATTTCCTGGATGAAATTCGGTATATGTATGATTTGGGATTTCGTGGAATAGAAGATAATGGCTATTTGGGCAGAACATTGGATGAGCAGAAGAAGATCGGTGATTTATTGGCTAAGTTAGGCATGACAATGGGTGTATTTGTTGTGGATGGCGGACAAAACTGGATGCCTTCTTTAGCGACGGGTAAACAAGAGTATTTAGATAAGTTTGTCGAAACATGCAAGAAGTCTGTCGAAGCTGCCAAGCGTTGCAATGCAAAATGGCTGACTGTGGTACCGGGCTTTTATGAAAGAAAACTACCTTGGGGTAATCAGTTCAGCAACATACTTACTGCGATGCGTAAGGGTGCGGAGATCTTTGAACCACATGGTTTGGTGATGGTGTTGGAAACCTTAAGTGATACACCAGATTTATTTTTGCAGCAAACACATGAGACGTATGCTTTATGTAAGGCCGTGAACAGTCCATCCTGTAAAATTTTATATGATATTTATCATATGCAGCGTACCGAGGGAGATTTAATTGCAAATATGAATCGTTGCTGGGATGAAATTGCTTATATTCAGATTGGCGATAATCCAGGCCGTAAAGAACCGACTACAGGAGAGATCAATTATAAAAACGTATTCAAACACATTCATAGTAAAGGATATAAGGGTGTCATGGGGATGGAACATGGTATTTCCAAACCTGGTAAAGAGGGTGAGGATCGCTTGGTGGCGGCTTATCGGGAGGTCGATAGCTTTTTGTAATATTTTAATAGTGTACTATTGACAATTAGATTTAATTTCTTAAATTGAGCAGGTAAAACCAATTAGTAGTATTGTAAAACACCATTTTTTTTATGATTTCATCAACAATAAAATTTAAACTATCCTTCATGATGTTCCTCGAATTTTTTATTTGGGGGGGATGGTTTGTCACATTAGGTACTTTTTTGAGCAAGAATTTGAATGCAACAGAATTTGAAAAGGCTAATGTATTTTCTACACAATCATTGGGTGCTATTATTGCTCCCTTTATTGTCGGAATGATTGCAGATCGCTATTTCAATGCGGAGCGTATTTTGGGTGTTTTACACTTGGTCGGTGCGGTATTGATGTATCAGATGTATGGTGCTGCAGACATGTCGACATTTTATCCGTATGTTTTGGCCTATATGATACTTTACATGCCAACATTAGCTTTGACTAGTTCAGTTTCTTTTCGCCAATTGACGAATCCAGAAAAACAGTTCTCAGGTATACGTATTTGGGGAACTATTGGTTGGATAGTAGCTGGTTTAGTTATCAGTTATTTTTGGGATGCAAAAGCATCAGAAGGAGCATTAAAAAATACTTTCCTATTATCGGGTGTTGCTTCTTTAGTATTGGGTGTATTTTCTTTTGCACTGCCTAAAACGCCGCCGGTTAAATTGGATGAAACCGAAAAACCATCCTTTGCATCAATCATTGGTCTGGATGCGATTAAATTGTTAAAAGACAAGAACTTCTTTATTTTTTTCATTTCTTCGGTATTGATCTGTATTCCTCTGGCATTTTATTATTCGAATGCAAACCCTTTTCTTTCCGAGATAGGGCTAGAAAATGCTACTGGTAAAATGACAATCGGTCAGGGCTCTGAGGTATTGTTCTTATTGGCCTTACCAATTTTCTTTACAAGATTTGGCTTTAAGAAAACAATTTTAGTCGGTATGTTGGCTTGGGTAATCCGTTATCTGTTATTTGCTTATGGCAATGCGGGCGAACTATCGTTCATGTTGTTGATCGGTATTGCATTGCACGGTATCTGTTACGACTTTTTCTTTGTTTCGGGACAGATTTATACAGATAGCAAAGCTGGCGTTAAATACAAATCAGCAGCACAGGGCTTGATCACTTTGGCAACCTATGGCGTTGGACAGTTGATCGGTTTTTGGGTAGCTGGTTACGTAGGAGACAAATACAAAGAAATGAAGACAACAGACCTAGCGGGATTTTGGAATCATACTTGGGTTGTACCTGCAATAATCGCAGCTGTTGTATTTTTTATCTTTTTAGCTTTTTTCAAGGACGAAAAGATCGACAGTACAAATGCTGCACACTAAACAGAAAAAATAACTATTTAAAAACAAATAATTAGAAGAGAGATGGCAACAAATACTTATGACGCAATTGTAATTGGTTCGGGGATAAGTGGTGGATGGGCTGCGAAAGAATTGACAGAGAAAGGGCTGAAAACAATTATGCTGGAGCGTGGTCGTAACATTGAACACATCAAGGATTATACTGCGCCAAATAAAAATCCATGGGAATGGCCTCATGCTGGTGGTCGTACGCAACAAATGATCGAAGATTATCCGGTTTTGCGTAGAGATTATCCTTTGAATGAGAAGAACCTGGATTTTTGGGTAAATGAAAAAGAGAGTCCATATACAGAGGTAAAACGTTTTGACTGGTACCGTGGGTATCATGTTGGTGGACGTTCTTTAATGTGGGGAAGACAATCTTATCGTTTGGGCGATTTGGATTTTGAAGCTAACTTAAAAGATGGCCACGGTGTGGATTGGCCGATTCGTTATAATGAAATTGCTCCTTGGTATAGTTATGCTGAAAAATTTGCGGGTATCTCTGGAAATAGAGACGGTGTACCGTCTTTGCCAGATGGAGATTACATGCCTGCAATGGCGATGAATATTGTTGAAAAAGACCTGGCTGAGCGTTTGAAAAAACAATACGGTGGTCAACGTCATTTCATCATGGGTAGAACAGCAAACATTACTGTTCCGCATCATGACCGTGTAAATTGTCAATATCAAAATCAATGTTGGTTGGGTTGTAATTTTGGTGCTTATTTCAGTACGCAATCGGCGACTCTTCCTGCAGCAAAAAAGACAAATAACTTGACATTACGTCCTTTTTCTATCGTAACAAAAATTATCTACGATAAAAACACGAAAAAGGCAAAAGGCGTTGAGATTGTAGATGCTGAGACAAATCAAACTTATGAGTTTTTCGCTAAAGTAATTTTTGTTTGTGCATCTGCATTGAACTCGACTTGGGTATTGATGAACTCAGCTACAGATGTTTGGGAAGGTGGTTTAGGAAGTAGCAGCGGTGAATTGGGCCACAATTTGATGGATCACCATTTCCGTTGTGGTGCTGGTGGTAAGTTGGAAGGCTATTTAGATAGTTATGTATTTGGACGTAGACCGACAGGTTTGTATGTACCACGTTTTGTAAACGTCGAAGGTGATACCAAAAAACGCGACTATGTACGTGGATTTGGCTACCAAGGTGCTGCAGGTCGTGGACGCTGGTCTGGTGCAGTAGCAGAGATGGAAGTAGGTGGCGCTTGGAAAGATGCGATCTGTGAGCCAGGCGACTGGACGGTTGGCTTTACAGCCTTTGGAGAAACCTTGCCATATCACGAAAATAAAATTACACTTGACAAGTCCAAAAAAGATAAATGGGGTTTACCTGTATTGTCTTTTGACGCTGAGATCAAGGATAATGAATTGAAGATGCGTGGTGACATGCAAAATGAAATGAAGGAAATGTTGGAAAGCATTGGCGTAAAAGATACGTATACGTACGATAACGTATATGGTCTGGGCCAAGGTATCCACGAAATGGGAACTGCCCGTATGGGACGTGATCCGAAAACTTCGGTATTAAATGGTAACAACCAAGTTTGGGATGCATTGAATGTTTTCGTAACGGATGGTGCTTGTATGACTTCTGCAGGTTGTGTCAACCCTTCATTAACGTATATGGCACTTACTGCTCGTGCGGTTGATTTCGCAGTGAGCGAATTGAAAAAAGGTAACATCTAATAGCTAAAGATTGATAACAATGGAAAATAACTCAAATAAGACGAGTAGAAGAGGTTTTATAAAGAGCGCGGCAACAGCTGCTGCGGCTTTTATGATCGTCCCTCGCCATGTATTGGGCGGAAATGGCTTTACAGCTCCAAGTGACAAATTGCAAGTAGCAGGTATTGGTGTAGGGGGTAAAGGTTTTAGTGACATCAATGCATTCCATGATTCAGGAAAGGCAGATCTAGCTTTCTTGTGTGATGTGGACGACCGTCGTGCAGCTGGTGCGTTGAAACGTTACCCGAAAGCAAAATATTACAAAGACTACCGTGAGATGTTGGATAAGGAGCACAAACGTATAGAAGCCGTTTCTGTATCAACTCCAGATCATCAACATGCGATTCAAGCGCTTGCAGCTATGCAATTGGGTAAACACGTGTACGTTCAAAAACCGTTGACTCACGATGTATGGGAAGCGAGAGCATTGACGCATGCAGCTAAGAAATATAAGGTTGTTACCCAAATGGGAAATCAAGGTGCATCAAATGATGGACCACGTTTTGTACGTGAATGGTACGAAGCAGGTCTGATCGGTGATGTACATACGGTATATTGTTGGACAGATCGTCCGGTATGGCCTTCAGGTATTGCATGGCCTACAGGTAAAGCTGAAATTCCAAAAGAATTGGATTGGGACCTTTGGTTAGGTACAGCGCCACATAAAGAGTATGTTGACAAATTGGTGCCTTTCAACTGGCGCGGCTGGTGGGATTACGGTACTGGTGCATTGGGCGATATGGGCTGCCACTTGTTGGAAGTTCCTTTCAGTACTTTAGGATTGACTTATGTACAAGATGTACAGGCAACTGTAGGATCGGTGTATGTGGATGAGTTCAAACGGGGATATTTCCCTGAAAGTTGCCCTCCATCGAGCCATGCGACATTAACTTTCCCTAAAACGCCACGTACAAATGGTCCTGTTACGTTACATTGGATGGATGGTGGTATTCAGCCTGCTCGTCCGGATGAATTAGGTCCAAACGAAATTTTTGGTGACGGTGGTAATGGTATCTTACTTGTTGGTACAAAAGGTAAAATCCTTGCTGATACCTACGGCCAGAATGCACGCTTGTTGCCGACTTCAAGAAAAGAACAGGTGGCACAGAAATATGCCCGTGTTCAAGGACAAGAAGGCGGACACTATGCACAATGGGTTGAAGCTTGTCAGGCTGGATACGGCAAGAAAGAAGTGAGTTCACCTTTTGAAATAGCGGGTCCGTTGACAGAAGCTTTATTAATGGCTAACCTGGCAATCAGAGGTGCTGATTTACGTATTGATGGTAAATACCCTGGACGTAACTTAAAATTGTTGTGGGATAACGATAACATGCGTGTCACCAATTTTGATAACGTCAATCAATATGTAAAACGTAATTACAGACAAGGTTGGGAAATGAAATATAATTTCTAAAATTAAGATATTTAGTAGTATGAATAGAAGAGAAGCATTACAACGAGTTGCCTTAATTTTAGGAGGTACCGTTATCGGCGCTAATTTATTTTTGGAAGGTTGTACACGCTCAGCAACAAAAGATGTACAAGCCTTGTTTGAAGCGAAGACAACTGATTTATTAGGTGACTTGGCTGAAGCAATTTTACCAGCTACCGCAACTCCGGGTGCGAAAGAAGCAGGGGTAGGAAGTTTTATTCCGGTCATGGTTCGCGATTGTTATACGGAGAAGCAACAAAAAGCATTTTTAACTGGTTTTGGGAGCTTAGATGATAAAGCAAAAGAGGTGAAAGGAAAACCATTCCTGGAGCTTTCTGCTGAAGACAGAACAGCTGTTGCCGCTGCTTTGGATAAAGAAGCAAACGAGTTTAATAAAAAGCAAGCTGAAGATCAAAAAGATATTCTGGAGAAAAATAAAGAAAAACAAAATCAATTGTACAATTATGTTGAGAACGATCCACCACACTGGTTCACGATGTTCAAACAGTTGACATTGACTGGTTTCTTTAACTCAGAGCTGGGTTGTACAAAAGCTTTGCGTTTTGTGAAGATCCCAGGAAGATTTGATGGTAACCTTCCTTACAAAAAAGGAGATAAGGCATTTGCATAACATTATGCTATATGTAAAATAAAAGGGAGGCCCAAAGCCTCCCTTTTTTATTTTGTTTCTATAGCCAAAGCAAAGTGGATTCGTTGCTGTTTAGTAACCGTCATAAAGTAACCTTGATCTGTTGCATCGCCGTTAATTTCAACGGTATCATTATAGCGTAATTCACGCAGGTAATTCATCTCTAAGGATCTGATCTGATTGGTCAATACCAGCTCAATGGGCAATCTGTCCATACACCAATCCAGGTATTTTACATTGTTGGCGTGATTGACAATGTCCAGGTCAGAAAGCCTAACGCTATATTCATCAATATTTTTGACGGTCTGGGAAATATTCAATTTTGAAAATGGCTGTTGTGTTGCCGGGCGATCAGGATAGGTGGTAAAATCTTCAGTGGAAATTGCGAGTGTTTCAGAGCTCCTTTTCACGGTATTGATAACAGCCCAATAACTGGTTGCAGTAACATAGATCTGTCCATTGACTGTAATTTCGAAATTCCGCGTTGAGCGTGCGCCCTCTAATTCTTGAACCCAAGTTTTTACCTTGACATGGTCCATCCATTTGGGCAAGCGTGCAATCTCTATGCGTATGCGGCTAAGTACCCAGGTTTGGTTATGTTTGGCCATTTCTTTAAAACCGAATCCGACAGCATTGGCATGTTCTCCCGCGGTAAGCTGCAGGATATTGGATAAATCGGAGAAACGAATACGGCCGTTAGAATAGCATTGTGTGAAATAAATTTCCCACTCTTTTTCAAAAACAGATTTTTCCATTTACATATTGTTTTGATCAAAAATAGGCAATATGAATGATTTTGGCTATAAATTCAAAATGAAATGACACTATATTTAGATATCTCGTTATAAATGCCTGTTGGGCTTGCTGGTAACCCTCAAAGCGGAGCAGTGTGTCCAAAGTACAATCGTTTTTTTATTGTAAAATAAATGATAGTTTTCAAGGATTTAATTGATTTTTATCATGGGAATCGGTAGATTTAAATAAGCCAATGGCAGAAAGAGATAAAATAAGATTGGCTTTAAAGCGTTATAAAAGTAGCATAGCGCAAAACAATAATTTACACATTAAATGCTAGTATTATGGTTGGAGAACTAATAGCTAAAGAGGAAATTCCTCAATTTAAATTTATCCCGGCGAGTGAAGATAAGACAGCGACTTTTATGGATAAATTGAAAGGGGCACTTCGGTTGGGAAATGAGTTTAAATCCAAAACTGAAATCGCCTTTGAGACTGATTCCGGACCAAAGCGTATCGAGACCACTGTATGGTCGTTAACCGATAGATATATTCAGATTAAAAGTGGCGTTTTAATACCGCTGAAATCTATTATAGCAATTGACTATTAAATAGACAAAGAAAGGCTCCTTATTTAGTTAAGGAGCCTTTCGCTTTTAATAATAGATGCTGTTAAGAAGCGCATCAGATAGTGTTCCTTTCTAAGAGGGCCTCTTGCAAAAAGAAATTTCTAATACGTTTCGCCTGTTAATTCTTTTAGGCGTATCTCGGATACCTTCGCATCATATTGTGCTGTATAGCTACGTGTCATTACATTGATGTAGTTTAACTGCGCTGTTCTTACTTCTAAGGTTGTGATGGTACCGATACGGAATTTATCCATCGTGATGTTTAAATTTTCTTTTGCCAGCTCCTCATTTTTCCGTTCTACATTAGCCAGCTCCATATTGGTGATGTAGGTTTGGAATAGGGTTCTGACCTGAGCCTGGATATCCTGTTTTTGTTGCTGTACCTGTAGCTCGGAGCCTTTAATCTGAAATTTGGCAATCCGTTCGTTTCTATTTTGCAGAAATCCATTGAAAATATTAAGGGAAGCCGATACGCCGTAGGTAAGACCTCTATTTTTGTTTTCTGTCGAGAAACCGAGGGAGGAGTGGGATTCGTTCCAATTGTACCCACTATTTAGGCCAATTTTGGGATAACGTTCGGCCTTAACTGCTTTTAAGTTGAGCTCGGCCACCCGATTGTTGATGATGGCAAGCTGAATTTGCGGATTTTGTCGATCGGCAATTTCGATCAGATTACCAAGTTTAAGATCCGTATCAAGTTTCATGTCGTCTTCAATTTGAAAATCCAGGCTCAAGTCGCGCGTCATCAGCTGATTGAGGTAAGTCTTGGTATTTTTGAAGCTTTCCTGTTGTCTGAGTAAGTTTGTCTGATCGGTATTTAAATCGACTTTTGCGTTCAGGAGGTCAAGCTTGGAGCCTTTTCCGATCTCCAGGCGATTTTCGGCAAGCATGACACGGTATCTCGATAAGGTGATGGTGGTATCTAGGGCATTTATCAGGCGCTTTTGCTGCACCAGATTGTAGTAGGTAGCCATGACTTCGCTGAGCTGGGTAATCACTTGATATTTAATCTCCGCTTCCCCTTGACGTTGTATTTCTTTGAAGCGGTCGCGACGGGCGAACATGCCCAATCCATCGAATATCGTCCAGTTTAGGTTGACTCCATAAGACATGTTATCATTTTTTGCATTGGAAATCTGCTGTATTTGACCATCTGCTCTGACCTGCCTTGAATTCTGGATGGAGTTGCTTCTATTGAACGTTCCAGTTACCGCTGGAAGCATACCGGCGCTTCCCAGACTGGTATTCTCCATATCGATGTTATTGTCATTTTTAGCCAAAAGAATATTGAAGTTATTGCTCAACGTTGTTTTTAGCGCATCTTCCAAGGTCAGTATCTCTTGTGCACGAGCTTGAAACATGATGGAGTAAAGTAATACTAGTAGGATGAAATTTCTCTTCATGTCTTTATTATTCGTAGCTTTTAATGTTATCAAATTCAGGTCTATGCTTTTTTTGTGTTGACCACATGTAATAGATTGCCGGGATAATGAACAAGGTTAGGATAAGGGAGAATATTGTACCACCAACGATAACAACCCCCATACCAATTCTACTCGTTGAAGCAGCTCCAAGTGACATGGCAATCGGTAATGCGCCCAAGGCAATGGCTAGACTTGTCATTAAGATCGGTCTGAGGCGTGATTCGGCAGAGTGCATAATTGCCTCAAATTTTTCCATTCCCTCTTCGCGCATCTGGTTGGCAAACTCAACAATCAAGATACCATTTTTGGTCACGAGACCAATTAGCATAATCGTTCCAATTTGGCTGAATATATTCCAGGTTTGATCAAATAACCATAGACTTATCAGTGCTCCGGCAACGGCCATGGGTACCGTAAGGATAATGATA
Organism: Sphingobacterium sp. UBA7253; assembly: GCF_002472745.1. NCBI lineage: Bacteria > Pseudomonadati > Bacteroidota > Sphingobacteriia > Sphingobacteriales > Sphingobacteriaceae > Sphingobacterium > Sphingobacterium sp. UBA7253. Next base: position 23,472 of record NZ_DKSP01000014.1, read on the forward strand.
AATGGGTCGAGGAAGCTTTCAAATTGGGCCGCTAAGATCAGGTAGATAAGCAACAAAGCAAGGCCAAAGGCAAATAGTGTATTGGAACTACTTTCAACGAAGTCACGTGATTCGCCACTGAGGTCGGTGGTGAAACTCTGATCGAGGACCTTTTCTTTTATGCGATCCATTGCTGCAATGCCGTCACTCATACTCATGCCCGGCGCCAAACCGGCTGAAACTGTAGCCGACATGTAGCGGTTATTGTGGTAGAGTTGGGGTGGACTGCTCTCTTCCTTAACGCTTACAACGTTGTCTAACTGGATAAGCTGTCCGAGGTTATTTCGCACGTAAATTGACGCAAGGTCTGTAGGTGTGGCTCTACGGTCGTTTTCAACCTGGCCTATGACCTGATATTGTTTGCCATCACGCATAAAATAAGCGAAACGTTGGCCGCTTAGTAATAATTGGAGGGACTGCGAAACGTCAAGTACAGAAACGCCCAGACTGAGGGCTTTCAGACGATCAATTTCTACATGCAGTTCGGGTTTGTTGAACTTCAGGTTGATGTCCGTTGTGGAGAATGCGGGATCGCTGTTGACCTCATTCATAAATTCGGGTATCTTTTCCTGAAGTTTTTCAAAATTTTGTGCCTGGATAATGTACTGAACAGGTAATCCACCTCTGCGATTCATGGATATCGTCGGCGTTTGCGAAACATTGACGCGGACACCGTCGTATTTTTTTGTCCATTTAGTGAGCTCTTTGGCAATATCGTCCTGTGATTTTTTACGCTCACTTGGATCAACGAGAGTCATCCGTATACGTCCGGAGTTGACTGAGCTTGCGCCGAAACCCGGAGAGGTAATGTTTAAACTGATTTTGTTCTCAGGAATGGAATCGTAGACCAATTTGTCCAATTCCTGCATGTATCGGTCCATGTATTCATAGGTAGCACCTTCCGGGCCTGTCACATTGACGGAGATATTACTTCTGTCATCATAAGGCGCCGTTTCTTTTTTAATGGAGGAGAAAAGGATGCCAATAATGACAAAACATAGGATCAGGATTGGAAAGCTGATCCATTTGAATTTCATGAATTTCTCCAGTGCATTGGCATAACCTTTATTCATTTTGACGAACATAGGTTCGGTCCAATCGTAAAATTTCGTCTTCTTGTGTCCACCACCTTTGATTAGATAGGCATTGAGCATCGGCGTGAGGGTGAGGGAAACAAATGCGGAAACCAATACGGCCGAGGCGATGACGACACCAAACTCCCGGAAAAGCCGTCCCACAAATCCCTGAAGAAATATAACGGGTAAGAATACGGCTGCAAGTGTGATTGAAATGGAAATAACAGCGAAGAATATTTCCTTCGACCCTTTCAGGGCCGCCTCAATAGGGGACATTCCTTCTTCAACTTTCTTGAAGATATTTTCGGTAACAACGATACCATCGTCGACAACAAGCCCCGTCGCGAGTACAATAGCAAGCAGCGTCAGTACATTGATGGAAAATCCGAAAATATACATAATAAAGAATGTCGCGATCAAGGATACGGGAATGTCCAATAGAGGACGTAGTGCGATACCCCAGTCGCGGAAGAAAAAATAGATAATCAGGGTGACCAGGATGATCGAAATCAGGAGTGTCTCGGCGACCTCCTCAACAGATTTTTTGATGAATGTCGTATTATCAGAAGCGATGTTGAGTATAATATCTTGGGGCAGATCTTCTTTGATCTGATCGAGCATTTTATAGAAATTGTTGGCAATATCGAGGTAATTTGTTCCAGGCTGCGGAATAATGGCAATACCGACCAGCTGTTTACCGTTACTGACCATTTTTGTTTCGAGATTTTCAGCATCTATTTCTGCCCGGCCAATATCGATAAACTTGACGATACGACTGCTATCGGCCTTTAAAATGATGTTATTGAATTGCTCAGGAGTAGACAGGTTGCCGACGGTTTTTACGGTGAGCTCGGTTGTGTTTCCGACAATTTTCCCTGAAGGTAATTCAACATTCTGGCTATTCAATGCCGTACGAATATCCGAAGCTGTGATACCATAGGCAGCCATACGGTCGGGGTTGAGCCATAGACGCATAGCGTAACGTTTTTGACCATAGATCTGTGTGCTGCTGACACCGGGGATGGTTTGCAACCTTTCGGAAATCACATTTTCGGCGTAGTCGCTCAGCGAAAGTTTATCGCGCGTCTCACTTTGCAATGTCAATGTAATAATAGGATCGGAGTCCGCATCGGCTTTGGATACCACTGGTGGGGCATCAATATCCTGTGGTAGGCTTCGCATGGCTTGGGATACTTTATCCCGGACATCATTTGCGGCTTCCTCAAGGTTCTTTTTTAAGTCAAACTCAATGGTGATATTACTGGATCCCTGATTGCTCGAAGAAGAGATGTTGCGGATACCATCGATCGAGTTTATGGCCTTTTCTAGCGGCTCGGTAATCTGAGATTCAATGATATCTGGATTGGCACCGGCATAGTTTGTTCTGACGGAAACAATCGCTGGGTCAATAGAGGGGTATTCGCGTACGCCTAGAAAACTAAAACCAATATAGCCAAACAATATGATGGTAATATTGACGACAATAGTTAAAACAGGACGTTTAATAAAAACTGCAGATAAATTCATGTACAACTAGTTAGCTAATGATACCTTAACTTTTGCTCCATCTTTTAACGACAGAACGCCCGTGGTTAAAACGGTGTCACCGGCACTGATGCCAGATAGAATGACGATGTCTTTGTCGGTACGCGCACCTGTTTCAACCTTCACTTCCTTGGCAAGGCCATGCTGTAATACAAAGACCTTTTTTCCATCCTGTACGGGAACAATGGCTTCTGTTGGAATGGATATCGCATCGTTTTCCACTTCGATCGGCACAATCACATTGACAAAGGATCCGACTTTCAATTTACCCTGATCGTTCGTTGCTCTGGCGCGGACGGTGAGTGTTCTGGTGTTAAGTGATACTTGCGGTTCAACGGCGTAAATGTTTGCTTTTATGACGGTTGGGTCGTTGGCTACGCTGAACTCAATGGGCATGTTTATTTTAACAATATTGCTGTATTTTTCGGGAACTGCAAAGGTAATTTTGACAAGATTGTCCTTCACTAAGTTTGTAATCAGGGTACTGGATGAGACAATGGCTCCTACGGAAATATTCCGAAGTCCAATCATGCCACTAAAAGGGGCGCGGATGGTTGTTTTGGATATTTGTGCCTGAATCAACTGGATCTGTGCTAAGGAGGTTTTTAAAGCTGCACTGGCTATATCAAACTCCTCCTGACTGATTGCTCCTTTTTGCAGCAGCAGTCTGGCCCGACGTTCATTTTCGGCATTCAGCTGGTTTGTTGTTTGTGCTTGTCTTAATTGTGCCTGAAGTTCAATATCATCAATCTTGATCAAGGGTTCGCCCTGTTTGATGCGCTGCCCTTCGGAGAAATAGATTTTGGTGATTCGACCACTTACTTCACTTCTGATTTCAACCTGCTCTTCTGCGTCAATGCTTCCCGAGAGATTAATGGATCGATCGGCGACGGAAGATTTGGCAATGATAGCCTGTGCGGGGACTGGCATATCTTTTTTCCCATTGGGCTTATCAGCTTCTTTTTTGTCTTTTTTAGCAGTTATCAGAAAGTATCCACCGCCAAACACAGCACAAGCCAAAAGGAGGTAAATGATCGATTTTTTATTCATACGGATATAGTCTCTTATGTACTTTTTACATTTAACGGGTAAATATAGGTTTATTATTATGATGATATCAGTTGTCAAAAGGATTTTACAATACGACCAAAACATTGCAAATGAACATCGAAACGGGCATCGAAATGGAGGTAGCAGGAACGATTGGAAATAAAAAAAGCCAGAAATAAATTTCTAGCTTTATTGATTACTATTTTTTTGATTTTGCTTTTTGTTCCACTTCTTTTGAAGCCCCATTTTTTACTTTTGGCTTGATGGCAGCTTTCGATACATGTGGTCTTCTTTTTCCAAAAGAACCATTTGATATTTTTCCTCTTCTGGTTTTGATATCACCTTTTCCCATAGTGTAAAATATTTTGGTTTTAACAAATTATATTGATTACCTAAATATAACACTTTCTTTTCGGATGTTCAACCTGTTCATTTTTAAATAATTGGAAAAATACGTTTTTGAATAGCTACGTCGAAGTTTTGATTAATCGTGTCGAAAAATAAATTATTGACGGGCCTGTTTTCAGCGACTAAATAGGGGATTTCCAATATTTTGTTCTTTAACTTAATACGATAGTAGCCGTATAATAAACCTTTGGTCGTTTGAATTGATTCGATCTTCTGAACGGCTTCTATGTCCTTAAAAATGTTAAAAGCATAATTTTCTCCTTTTAGCTGTTCAATAAAAACCTCATTGGTTTTGGCATTGTACCATATTTGTTGGCTTTTGAGCTTACTAAAGTGGTTGTTGAACAGAAAGAGATAGCCCAACAAGAAAAAGGCAATCGGAAGCAGGAACAGGACAATTTTTATCTTCATGAACAGCAAAACGGTGATCAAAATGAGGATAACCCCCATGACGGCATTGGAAACGCTCTTCTTTAGATTTGCCTGGATGACTGGAGATGAAGCTTCAATCAACTGAAAACCTGATTTTAAATTTCTGGACATATCTTCGGTAAACCCAAATAGATTGAATTTTTTGCGTATCATCAGATAAGCAATAAGAACAATAAGCCCAATGATCAAAAACCGCATATTTTTCTTCTAGTATTGTTCGTCTTCGTTCGGGTATTGTACTGCTTTTACTTCGGCCACATAATTTGCTACTGCTGTTGTGATTTGTTCGTGCAAATTAGCGAAATGACGCATAAATTTTGGTTTGAAATCGGCATTCATTCCAAGCATGTCGTTAATCACAAGGACTTGTCCATCGCAATCCGGCCCAGCCCCAATACCAACTGTTGGAATCGCTAGTTTTTCGGTTACTGTTTTAGCTAATTTTGCCGGTATCTTTTCCAGAACAATTGCAAAACAGCCCGCCTCCTGCAAAGCGAGTGCATCTTCTATTAATTTAGCGGCTTCTTGCTCTTCTTTTGCCCGCACACCAAAATTTCCAAATTTATTGATGGATTGGGGAGTCAAGCCCAGGTGTCCACATACAGGGATTCCTCCGGCAATGATTTTTTTGATGTTTTCGATGATTTCAAGTCCTCCCTCGAGTTTTAATGCGTGCGCACCTGATTCTTTCATCATGCGTACAGCTGCATTGTAAGCTTCATTGGCAGAGCCCTGATAAGATCCAAATGGCAAATCTGCTAATACCATGGCACGCTCGGTACCCCGAGCAACGGAAGCGGCATGGTAGATCATATTATCTAGGGTGATAGGCAAGGTTGTTTCGTAGCCAGCAAATACGTTGGCAGCGGAATCTCCAATCAAAATAACGTCAACACCAGCTTGATCTACCATTTTGGCCATGGAGTAATCATAGCTTGTAAGCATAGAAATCTTTTCCTGACGTTCTTTCATGGCTTGCAGCATTGCTGTGCTTACTCGTTTCATTTCTTTGTTTACAGACATCTTAACTTATATTGTGTGTTCAAAAGTAAGCTTTTTATCATACATTGACCAATATTCTGCCTTGTGTTTTGTATTTTTGCAAAATGATACAAAATGAGAATCGTCTATTTAAATTTCCCAAATTTTCAGAATTAATCATCCATGAGGATGAAAATTTGATTGTTATCAATAAACCGCCGTTTGTCGCTTCTTTAGATGAACGTGAGGGTGGGGAGGTCAATATTCTTCGCTTGGCGAAGAAATATCATCCTGATGCACAGGTATGCCACCGCCTGGATAAAGAGACCTCGGGTATTTTATTAATTGCAAAAAATCCAGAAACATACCGTACAATTTCCATTGCATTTGAAAAAAGAAAAGTGAATAAGATTTATCATGCAATCATAGGTGGTACACATACTTTTCAGGATTTGCTTGTCGATTTGCCCATCTTGAACCAAGGCAATAAAAATGTATCTATTGATCGTGCAAACGGCAAACCGGCAGAGACCATCTTCAATTCGATCAAATACTACAAGAACTATACCTTAGTGGAATGTAAACCCATTACAGGACGCATGCACCAAATCCGTATTCACCTAGCGACACAACATGCCGCTATTGTGGGGGATGACATGTATCGCGGTAAACCTGTGTATTTGTCCCAAATCAAGAAAAGGGGATATACATTATCCAAAGATGAAGAGGAACAACCCATTATGAAGCGTTTTGCACTACATTCAAAACATGTTGAATTTGAGTTGAACGGAGTTAAGATGGCTTTTGAGGCACCTTATCCAAAGGATTTTGCGACCTTGTTGAAGCTGTTGGATAAGTTTGATTCTTAATAGCGGGATTACCTATGAGTCCGAAGACAAAAAAGATAATCGGAAACGTTGTATTTGTACTGCTCATCGGTTTGTTGATCTGGCCAACAAGTAGAAGTTATTTTCAGCAATTTTTAATGAAAATGGGTTTTTTCAAACCTAAACTGGAGCTTAATTCAGCTTCTAAAGATTCCGATAGGGTGGCTCCAGGGGGCGCATTCAGTCATGTCTCCTTTGTCAATTCGCTGGGAGAAACAGTCAAGGTGGCCGATCTGAAGGGAAAAGTGGTGTTTATTAATTTTTGGGCAACGTGGTGTGCACCTTGTCGCGCAGAAATGCCTTCGATCAATGTACTCTATGATCGCTATAAAGATAACGCAAATATGGTGTTTTTGATTGTGGAGATAGAAGGCAGGAAAGCAAAAGCAGAGGCTTTTATGAAGGAACAGCAGCTGACTTTGCCGATTAGTTTTCCAAATAGTGATATTCCAAAGGAGTGGCTCTCGGGNNAGGACAAAGCGGGTAATGTAGCGACACGGCATGAAGGTATGGCGGATTATTCAAGCCCTGATGTAGGTAAATTTATTCAAGATTTAATCAATAAATAATTTTAAGATCTCTAAATATAGCATGACAAGAGCAGAACTTATTCATCAAATAAAAGCGAAACGCTCATTTTTATGTGTCGGATTAGACACAGACCTCACGAAAATCCCGGAGCATCTCTTGGATGATGAGGATCCGATCTATAGCTTCAATAAGGCTATCATAGATGCAACGGCTGATTTGTGTGTTGCCTATAAGCCCAATATTGCGTTTTATGAATGTTATGGAATCAAAGGCTGGCAATCGCTTCAAAAAACCTGGGCTGCGTTACCAAAGGATTGTTTCAGTATTGCTGACGCAAAAAGGGGGGATATTGGCAATACGTCGGGACGTTATGCGATGGCATTTTTTGATGAAAAGACGTCTGGTCTTGGCTTTGATAGTATTACAATCGCACCTTATATGGGGAAGGACTCGGTGACTCCATTTTTGGATTTTAACGATAAATGGGCAATCGTACTTGCTTTGACATCGAATGAGGGTAGCTTGGACTTTCAAAATTTTGAAAACAAAGAAGGGCTGCAATTGTTCGAACAGGTGATCGATAAAGTCAATACTTGGGGTACACCTGACAATTTGATGTATGTGGTCGGAGCAACACGTGGGGAGGGCTTTATTAAAATTAGAGAACATGCACCAGATCATTTTTTATTGGTTCCAGGAGTGGGGGCACAAGGCGGCTCGCTTGAAGATGTTTGTAAATTTGGTATGAACAAAGATTGCGGGCTTTTAGTAAACAGCACAAGGGGAATTATCTATGCCTCAAACGGACGTGATTTCGCTGAAAGAGCACGGGAGGAAGCCCTAATTCTACAGAAAGAAATGGAAGTAGAACTGTTAAAAGCAGGCATTATTTCCTGATTTGACATTTAATAATTCATTCGTAATACTTACCTTTGCAGCATGCCAGAAAAAATTATAATTCTAGACTTCGGGTCTCAATACACACAGTTGATCGCTAGACGTGTCAGAGAACTAAATGTGTATTGTGAGATACACCCGTTCAATAAATTGCCAGATTTTGATGACTCCGTAAAAGGTGTTATCTTTTCAGGAAGTCCTTATTCTGTTAGACAAGAAGATGCACCGCAAATTGATTTTGTCGCTATTCAGGATCGTTTCCCACTTTTAGGAGTTTGTTACGGAGCACAATACATCGCTCAAAAATCAGGTGGTGAAGTGTTACCTTCTGAAATCCGCGAATATGGTCGTGCAAATCTGCAGTTTGTCAATAGTGAGAATGAATTATTGGCAGGAGTACCAACTCAATCGCAGGTATGGATGTCACATGGAGACACTATCAAAGAAGTTCCTGCAAATTTTGACATTATAGCAAGTACGGATAAAGTTCGTGTTGCTGCTTATCAAGTAAAAGGTACCCGCACCTATGGTATACAATTCCACCCGGAAGTAACACATAGTACTGATGGGGCTATCTTATTAAAAAACTTCGTTGTAAACATTTGTGGTTGTGCACAGGACTGGACACCGGACGCATTTGTTGAAACAACAGTATCCTCTTTGAAAGCGCAATTGGGTGACGATCACGTTATCATGGCTTTGTCAGGAGGAGTAGATTCAACAGTAGCAGCAGTATTGTTGCATCAAGCAATCGGAAAAAAATTACATTGTATTTTCGTAGATCATGGTCTGCTTCGTAAAGATGAATACGAGCAGGTGTTGGATTCTTACAAAAATATGGGGTTAAATATTAAAGGAATAAATGCCAAGGATTTATTTTATGGTAGATTAGCTGGGGTTTCTGAACCAGAAGAGAAACGCAAAATCATTGGTAATTCATTTATTGATGTTTTTGATGAAGCTGCAAAAGAAATCCAAAAAGAATTACCTGAAGGAATTGAAGCGAAATGGTTGGGACAAGGAACAATTTACCCAGATATTATCGAGTCGGTTTCAGTGAAAGGACCGTCAGCAACAATCAAATCACACCATAACGTTGGTGGTTTACCTGATTTCATGAAATTGAAAGTCGTAGAACCGCTAAAAACGTTGTTTAAAGATGAAGTAAGAAGAGTAGGAAAAGCTTTAGAAGTGGATCAGGCAATTTTAGGCAGACATCCCTTCCCTGGACCAGGTTTGGCAATTCGTATTTTAGGTGATATTACACCTGAGCGTGTACGTATTGTACAAGAGGCTGATGCGATCTTTATCAATAATCTGAAGGAAGCTGGCTGGTACGATAAAGTATGGCAAGCTGGTACAATTTTCTTGCCAGTGCGTTCTGTAGGCGTAATGGGTGACGAGCGTACTTACGAGCATGTTGTTAGCTTACGTGCAGTTGGTTCTCTTGATGGAATGACTGCGGATTGGATACATTTACCATATGACCTGTTGGCAAAAATTTCAAATGAAATTATCAACCATGTGAAAGGAATAAACAGAGTTGTATATGATATCAGTTCAAAACCGCCCGCTACAATTGAGTGGGAATAAAATATGGGTTGCGGCACTTGTAGCATTATGTCTTGCAAGCTGCACAACGAAAAAAAGCACAGTATTGCGTTCGCCTTCCTCTGGTCAAGGCGAACAGCAAACTGCTGTGACTAAACCAGTAGTTGACAAAGATAAGACCATTGCCAAAGTGGGGGATATCCAGGATGTCAACGGCCATGCTGTGAAAAATAATCGCATCGCCTTGCTATTACCATTCGAGTTAAGTGGTATTGCGGGGACGATTACAAAAGAAGATGTGGAGCGTTCTTCCTTGGCGCTTGATTTTTATCAGGGATTTCAATTGGGCCTTGACAAAATTGCCAAAGAGGGGGCCTTATTTGATCTACAAGTAATTGATTCTCGAGACAATGTTGCCTATAATGCGACCTTGGGGACAGCGGTCAATGTGAAGGATGCCGTACTTGTGGTGGGCCCGGTGTATCCACGTGAGATAAAAAGCTTTGGGCAAACATTTGCAAATAAGAATGTGTTACAAGTTTCTCCGTTGGCGGCGACTATGGCTTCCGAATTTAGCTTACCTAATTTGGTTTCCATCACACCATCTATTCGTACACACTCGGAAACATTAGCAAAATATGTTGCTGATCAGTATTATACGGGTGATCAGATTCTGGTATACGATGCCGGTGACGATGAAAGCAAACAGTTTCTAGTCAATTTTGTTAGCGAAATTTCAAAGGCTAATGCACAGGCAAAAGTAAAAACTGTTATGAGCGTCAACGAGCTCAACAATAGCCTTGTGTTGACGGGAACTAATCATGTCATTTCTGGTACGGCTAATAAGAATTTGGTAAAGGGGCTTTTGGATGCGATGGACGAACGCTTTTTGAATCCAGGTAACCAGTTTAAGTTGTATGGACATCCAAATATGGCTAAGCTTTCGTTTGAGAATTTCGAAAATATGGATTTCTATGGACTTACTATTACCTCTTCCAACTTAGTGAATGAGAGTGATAGTGATACCCGCAAATTTATTGGAAATTATAAAACGGCTTATAAAGTAGACCCGTCTGAGTTTTCTTATAAAGGTTATGATGCCGCATTGTATTTCGGTCGATTGATTCATAAATATGGGGTGGATTATGTTAGCCGAATGACGCAAGATAAGTTTTCGGGATTGAATAGCGATTACAAATTTGAATTTTATCCAAAATGGGGCTATGCTAATAGAGCTTTGGGTATAATGGTTTATCACAACAAAAAATTTGAAAGAAAATAATCTTTGAATGGCTGAATTCAGTGAAAGACGTGTTCATCAGCAAATACGTAATTTTGAGCGGGCAATGGATGGTTTTGAAGCTGATCAACCATTTTCGCGTTATCTGACTACTTTTTTTAAGTTGAACAAGCAAATGGGATCTTCGGACCGGAAGTCTACCTCCCGTTTATGTTATAATTATTTTCGTCTGGGAATGGCGGCTTCGCAGTTGTCCCAACAGCGCAGGTTGGTGCTTGCGGAATTTCTATGTGAACAGGAAAGTCCTTTGGTGGCACTTTTTGAGCCTTCCTATAGCGATAAACTTCATCTGCCGCTGAAAGACAAAATTGCATTTCTGACGTCTGAAGGTGTTTTTAATCGGAATGACCTCTTTCCTTTCGTGGATTATATTTCTGAAGAGATCGACTTGGTGCAATTTTTAGAGAGCCAGTTGATCCAGCCCAACTTATATGTTCGGGTGAAACGCGGCAAGACAAAGATCGTGTGCGCTATTTTGGATAACAATCAGATTCCTTATTCCATGATTGGCGATCAGACTATTGCTTTGAATAATGGAACATCCTTGCAGCGATTTGATACTTTGGATGGGATTATAGAAGTGCAGGATCTGTCTTCGCAGCGCACTTTGGATTATATGAAACCCGCTGAAAGAGAATCCTGGTGGGATGCATGTGCGGCTTCGGGTGGCAAATCGCTCTTGTTGATGGATGCTTGTCCATCTGTTAATCTTTTGGTTTCTGATGTTCGCATGAGTATTCTCCGAAATCTCGATGAACGTTTTGACCGTGCCGGAATAAAGCATTACCGAAAAAAAATACTCGATCTTACCAAGGA
>NZ_DKSP01000015.1:0-22412 GCF_002472745.1 Sphingobacterium sp. UBA7253
AAGATCAATACCGATTTTAATTACAAGTTACTGGATGATTTTGAGCAGTCTTTTTCAGCTTTGATCAAAGAAAACAACAGCCGCGAATTAGTATTCAACCCCATAAATGGCAAGTACCATTATTATAAGTTTATCGCCACCTATAAGGCAAGGGGTATCTCACCAGATAGCGATATGGCTAAGCCGGAGCAAACCTTTCACAATATCTTGATCATCAAAACAGATGACCAACAAAAGATCGTAGATGGATACGAGTTTGTGCTGGAATGGAACGAGAAGCCACTATCATATCCCTTATTTCGGATAAAGTCTACAGGGGTGCCTCTGCAGGAAGGCTTGTCATTAAAGCAGCTGAACCTCAAAAGGGTGACGGACAATTCGGATTTTGATAGCGATGGTAAAATCAAACTGTCGAGCTGGTAACGTTTAAAAAAGTTAAGAATAGCTTAGAATAATCGTATGGAACTGGATAGCCTTTACATAAGTATTAAAATAGAAAAATCGAGATTAAACGAGTATTTTTCTTCTAAACCGATTTCCCCGAACAAAGATGATAATTGGTCGCAGTGGTGGGAGAGTCGGCAGATGTACAGCAAAACAACGTTGGAAATTATTCCAAGTTATTCACAGGCGCGCATTCGTGAAGTCTTCGATAATCTGCTCAAGGATCAATTTTATGGCGCGAAGGAGTATTACGATGAGGAAAAGCAACACTGGACATTCGCCGTACTGAACTTCAGTGAAAACTATCTTGAAATATTGCCGATGCTGGCTCTTTTAAAACAATTGGAACGCTTTGTTTTGGAGGGTTATGCCCTGATTTTTGATTGGATGTGGGGGGGTGATACGGTGATGGCTTATGTTGACTTTACCGCGGGAAGTGTCTTGCTCGAAACCGTTACTGAATCTTATGCGGTCGAACTTAAACGATTTGAAGAAGCTAATCAAGGCTTACAAACGCTGGCTGAAGAGCTCGGGGCTGGCTAACAGCTAGCAGTGGCTTCCTTAGTCAAGGATTGTGAAACACCTAAAGTAGAAGCCATAATAAAGAGGATGGTAAATAGTAGTTCACTCATGATCACTAAATTCTTTTCTATAGTTCGATCTGTTTTAATTTAGTGTGGACAATTTGAACATATTTTTCTTTGAAATCATCTGTTAGAAAGCTGTGATCAATTATTTCTTTAACTCTATCAGCATTTCTCCTGAAGTCTTTATATATATTGTCTCTGACCAGTTCAGGAATTCCCAAGCTTTGCGCAAGCTGGTTAAAATCTGACCGTTTTATTTTTCGTTTACGACCACCCAATGTGAGAGCCATATCTTCCTTATCTTTTGGATAGATTAAGTTAACATTGATGAGATCATATGCTGGTGATAATAAAACACCATGATTCGTATGCATGAGTGAAAAATTCTTGAGATGCATGTCGTTATTTCCAGTTAAAAAGCTAAACAGTACGAGCCTAAAATATTTGATTGCATCTAATCCGGTGTTGGAAGCAAATTGCTTGATGATTTTTCCTACGCGTTCATAAGAGCTATTGTATTTTTGCTCGGTCATAAGCTGCGATAATTGACATAAATCTTCAACGTGGATTTTTTTGCCCTTCTTACGGTCAAATCGTTTTGTAATGTAGGCCAGTTCTCCTGTGGAAGTTCGTATTAATGCGTGTTTTGCTGTTTCTATCTTAAATAACGCTGCGAGGTGCATCGTTAGATCTTCTACTTCTGGCATGAGTAGATATTCTTTTGATTGAGGTTTCAGGATATAATCTCCCCAAAGACCAACTAAGGTAAGTCGCTTACTGCCCTTTTCTCCATTTAGACTGAGTGATATTTTTGGCTGTACGCCAGTTATTGCCAATCGCTCAGCTACAGTAACTTCGCCTAATTTTTTCAATTTTTCCTGGTCCAACTCCAAATAGGGAACTTGAGTTGTTCCAAAAAACACTCTTGAACATGCTGTATGATAGTCTCCTGTTTCAACTGGTTTATAGCAAAACAAACAATTAGCCATCGTTTTCCGCCTCCATCGGATAAACAGAAACTGCTCCTATAGTGTCTCGACATAGGTTTATCAACAGCGCAAAACGATCTCTGGGATTGAGTTTCCAATGCTTTTCACCGATTTCCAATAACCATCCTTCAGGAATTAATCCATCAAAGAACGGAAATAATATATTGCTATAATAAGTGTTTTCGGAAATCGGTAAAGTTAGACTGATAGGTTGTGGATCAGTTTTTTTTAGATAATTCTTATCATAACTAAATGAATAACCATGATCTGTCTCAATTAGAAATCCAGCCAAGTCATCATGAAAGTATATTTTTGCTTCGCGTGCCATCACTCTTTAATTTGATCAATTACACCAACTTCTTTACCGAATAACGCCAATATGTCATTTATTTTGTCTAAACGTAATGTTTTTTTTCCCTGCTCGAGGTCACGCACAAACCTTAAGCCGACTCCAGCATTCGCAGCTAAATCTTCCTGTGTTAGCTTTAATTCTTTTCGTTTCTGTTTTACAAACACGCGTAATGAATCCATAATTATACCCTATCTGATATAAATATAGTAAATATTCTTAAATTATACTGTATCGGGTATAATTTTTATATTTTTTACATACTTTATACCCGTTCGGGGTGAAAAAACTTCTTTCTGTTGTTTGCAGTAGTCTTCTTAGAAATTCTTTAAGGGTAGTCGTGTTATTTAGACGGAACTTCTGTTTCAAGCGGTTATATCGTGTGAAGCATAAGCGGGATATTTTGAGAAAAAAGTTTATGATGAAGTCGACGTAAAATATAAATAATTTTTTGAACAGCAGAACGTTAACTATTTGCCCAGAGGGCTGTAAACCTGTATGCTATAAGCGTGATTTTTTCTTTTTAAATTTTCTACCGTACCAAATGTAGAAACCTGTTACCGGCAGAGAGGCACAGATTAAACTCGTTACAAAAGCGATCCACATGCCTGTAGACCCGGCTATTTTTCCGACATGAATATCGTAATTGGAGTTTCGCCATTTCATGCCCAGTGTTTTATCATTTTGTAGGCGTTTGTAGTATGCACTCCCATTCCGAAGATCATAGGCATAGGCATCGGAGGCCGACCACCAGGTATTTCCTTTCGTATAGATATTTACATTAGCTTGAGTAGTTTCGGGAACCAAATTGATCAAAACGCCCTGATGTGTACTGTCCTTTTTCAGAACGTCAGACCATATCAGGTCTAAAAGTGCTACACGTGATTCTGTCACCGGGCTGCCTTGAATTTTTGGTTCTTCTATTTTCGTATTGGGCCGCTTACCGTCCATAAGCCAGTAGATGCTAGTTTCCCACCACTTGAAGGACCAAACCAAACCGGTTGATGCGATGACAATCGCGAACAAAAATGCATAAAAGCCAAGTACTTGATGAAGATCATAGTTGAGACGTTTCCACTTCGCGCTGAAATCTATTTTTAACCGCTTTACAGCTACCTTCCGATTTTTTGGCCACCAAAGGAAAAGCCCCGAAATTAGTGTAATGATAAACAGCAGGACGCTGCTCCCTACGATTGCGCTCCCTACGTCGCGCCGGAGATAAAGGAATTGGTGGATCTGCCTTACAATCCAGAAGAAGTTTGTCTCAACGTCTATTTTTCCTAAAACGCGGCCGCTGTAGGGATCTACGAAAATACGGTCCCAATAGATGATTTCTTTATTTACAAATACACCCCCGACATCGTTCTTTGGACGGCGCTTAAGTGCTTCAAATAGATGAACTTGTCGTTGATCATCTGTAGCAGGAACACGGATAATGGTAATGGTATGATCGGTGACACGCTGCGCATTTGCCTTTAAGACGGAAAGGGGAAGTATTTTCTTGCCTTTCTGTGCCGTTACCGTTACATAACTTGGATGAAATAGGGCAAATAGTTCCTTTTCAAATACATAAATAGCGCCTGTAATGCTTACGATAAAAACCACCAGACCGGACAATAATCCGATCCAGCGGTGTAAAAACAAGATCATCTTTTTTAAAGTCATGCTTAAAAGGTATAGCCTAGTGTAAATAGTAAATTACGTGGTGCACCTGGAAATAGACGGATATAATCGTAACCACCTACCCAATGGGTTTTATTGGTGATATTATTAAAGTTGGCCTGCAATTGTACTTTTCCAATGGTATAATATAATGCTGCGTTCAGTAAACTGTAGGATGGGATGGTCTGGTTCTGGTTAAGGGAAAGGTTTCGCTTATCCACATAATTGGCCCCGACGCCGATTCCCAAGCCTTTTGCTTTTCCGGAAGGAATGGAGAATCTGGTCCAGATGTTTGCCGTATTTTGAGGCGCATTTGGTTTTTGTCTGTTCAGTTCTTCATTATTTCCACCTTCGGTAATCTTTGCATCATTGTAGGCATAGGAGGCAATAACACTCCAGTGCGGGAGAATTTGACCCTGAATATCAAACTCTATCCCTTTCGATCTTTCTTTTCCGATTTGTTCCATTAAATCTGCATTGTCGGCAGTGGGGGCGGGGTAAAGCGTATTCTTCTGATTGATCTGATAGATAGCTGTACTTGCCTGGAGTTTTCCGTCCAACCAGGCTGTTTTTAATCCAAATTCGGTCATGTCATTTTCGAGTGGATCAAATGGACCTCCGGCATTAGGGTTTGCCAGTGCCGAAGCTGTCTGCGGATTATAGCCTTTTACGTAAGTTCCATATAGATTGATCTGTGGGTTGATGGTGTAAACTGCTCCAAAGCGCGGCAGTATAACATCCTGCAGAAAGTTTTGTTGAAGTCAATATTCCGGTCTCCTTATTCGAGTCATTTTTGACGCAGGAAAGCCCTTTTCTGGCCAAACTTCATATGCTTTTAGAATCGTCGCGATCGGGCATCCTGTTTGACAATTCGGCTTTGATCAGTGTACAGCAGAAAAGGATTATAACCGAGTTGCTCAATTCGGAGCTTGATCAGGAATGGAAATCCTTATTTTGTTTTGGTAAACTCATGGAGTTATTGGCGCGAACATTTGACCAGCATAAACTTGGTAATACGGTGTCTCGAACGGATAATAGCCTTAGTCCGGAAATGAAAAAACTGATGGCGGAAGCAAAAAGAATAGTAGAAAATAGTTTGACCGATCCGCAATCTTTATCGCAATTGTCTGCTGAATTAGGAACGAATGAAAACTATTTAAAGAAATATTTCAAGCTCTGCTATGGTACAACCATTTATGGGCATTTGACCAAGGTGAGAATGCAAAAAGCTAGGAGCTTACTTACACAAGGAGACCGGCCTATAAATGAAATTTCACGCTTTTTAGGCTATAACAATCCTGCGCATTTCTCAGCAAGTTTTAAGAAGCATTTCGGGGTAAAACCAAAAGTAGTGCAACGTTCTTCAAAAGTCTAAATCTTCTGTTTACCACCCTGTGAGTTGGTCCTGTCCTTTTGAGTATCTGTATCAAGCGGTTTATTTATTCGCCTGTTCACTACGATCCTTGCGTTTTTTGTCTTTTTGTCGCTTACTTCAAACGCCGTTTTGCTAGGGGTGGAGTTTTGGCGATTTTTCCCAAACTCCAAGCAGCCCTTATCGTTAGCCGAAGCTGCTTGAAGTTAAAGATGCTTAAATTAAAGTTTGTCCCACCAGTCTGAAATCTTTTTCTTGACACTCTCGCGGAGTTCCGCACGTTTTTCTTTCCGTTCGGCTTTCTTGGCTTCCCGTTTGGCTTTTTCCGCTGCGTGTTCTTCGGAAGCCGCCTTTTCTACGCGTTCCTGATAATGATCATAGGCCTCATCAACACTCGTCCGGAAGGATCGTCCTTCCAAGGGTTGCAAAGCTGTATCCACGAAATCTGGGCTTGTTTCGTCAACAACAGTAATCACTGCTATTTCCCCCACTTGCAAGCTATTATTGACCTGATCAATAAAATCGGTCGACACAACAAATTCTTCGGTATCCATCGTCGCCCCGATAAATGTTCCGGTAAGTCCGCCCAGCAATAAACCTAGTGGACCGCCCACAATACCGATCAATGCACCGATGGCACCTCCGCCGAGTGTTTTCCAGCCGCCCTCTTCTGTCGCGTCTTTCAGTACGTCAAAACCACCCTGATCTGTTTTTCGGATGGTTATAGACTCATAAATACGAATGTCACCATTACGGTCGAGATCGGCTAAAGTGTGGTTTACCGCGATTGATTTCTCTGTCGAATCAACGATATAAATCAAAATATTTTCCATATGGATTTGAATTTTGTAATGAACATTTTTGTGTTGTAATAAATTTAAATTATTTTTTTTGAGTTGGTCAAATAAAATAATAATATGACTCGGGGGTTATTTATTCGTAATAAAACGAGCTGATCTGAGCAGCTATTGCCTCACGGAACGAAAGTCATAATAAGGGTGGTTTTTTATTTTTAGTATGGACGATAGACTTCCGGATAAATTGTAATCTATTGGTGAAGTTTATGTAAACGAAGGTGTCTGAGTAATAATTCAGGATAATCTGCTTGGACTATATTTGCCCCGTTCTGATGCACTTTGCCAAATTCAGCTGGATCATTCAAAACCAGTTTATCGACATTCCAGAGACTATTGATAAATGTTTTAGTACCAAATTTGTGTACCATCGAATTAATTTCTTTTGTATTTGTCTGATATCAATTTCAGCCATAGCGACTCCCAGAGCAATTCATGATTTGGAATTAGTTATCTCATACATGTAAAGTGTGGATTGATCATCATCGGGCACAAAGTACAGGCAGACCTTTCCGTCAACGACATCGGTGTAAAAAGGATTACTTGTCATAATGCGACCTGTTTTACTTCTTAAGTGGATTGGCAGGGTATAGGTGCTCTGATAGGTATGAATATCCATTAATTGAATGCCCCCGATTACGATGCGCTCCTTTGCGTGGGGATCTTTCAAAAAACTGTTGACCCCGGAGCAAATCATCAAACCTTGACCCATATATTGTCCATCCTGAAAATGAATAAAATGCTGATTATTGTTAGAGATTGATTTTAAATGCCATTTACCACGATCGAGCAATTGTTGTTTCCACGTATAAAACTGCATAGCATCCCAATTGAAACCAACGAGTTCATGTCGATCTCGATCGCAAACAAGGGCTCCAATGGCATCGTCTACCGTAAATTCAACCTTCGCTTCCATGGTAGTCGGATCTATTCTGTAAATCAGCGACCTGCCGTGGGGACGATATTCACAGACTGGGATCCAAATATATTGACCATCAAAATCTATCCCCCCGGGATGATAAACGCTATCTTTTCCTAAACGAAGTTGAGCAATAAGCTCTCCTTTAAAATTAAATTTCATGAGATAGCCCGTTCCCAGGCCGACGGCCTGCTCTTCGTAGATCGGCCGCTGTTTAGCTATCAAAGCTTTTTTTATCGGTATTTGTCTAGTGGCTTACGGGAACTGCTATTGCAGAGCTTTCTTTTTTTATTAATTTTTTATATATAGAGTTAAATTCGTTGTGGTTTTTTGCCTGTATTTTATTAGCTTTATACATTCATTTTTGCTATTTAATTGTTCGCTTGGCCTCCCAATTCGATGTCTCTTGAATAGAAGAATTGAAACTTTTATCCAATTCTATAAATTATATCATAAGTTATTGCTAGTTAATTTTCATAGATAATGAATCATTTCAAGTTCCAATCTGCTGTATTCATATTTTTGTGTTGGGTGTTTGTTTACCCTGCAATAGCACAGCAGCAGACATTTCCGCAAAAAGAAGATTATTTACAGCTGCTGGAGCGCGCAGCAAAGGAAAATAAGCCGATGTTCTTGGTGGTTCATCAACGGGACGATCAGTTTATTCCTTTTAGAGGCTCTGTTTCAAAAAAAGCAAAAGATATCCTCAGTACGCAGTTTGTGTCGGGAATTGTTCAGGTGGATCGGGATGAATTTGACCATCCGTTGCAACGGGCTTTCTATTTGAACAAACCGATGTACCTTGTTACTGATAAAGATGGGATTCCTATTTTACGAATAGACAAGGCGGTTGATGGGGGAGATGAGCTGGAAAGACTCATAGACTCGGCAAATACGCTTGCAAAAGCTGAAACTCTCGGTAAGCTTATAGCAGAATATCGAAAGGGGATCCGTCAGCAGTCCTTGCTGAACAAAATACTCCGCTACAATCAGACATTTGATCAATATACAGACCAGCAACTGTTGAGTGACTATATAGCACAGCTGACGATAGAGCAATTGAATAATTTTGAGACGGTTGTTTTTTTATTGAGCTGTGGCCCTGTATATAATAGTAAATCTTATTTATTGGCACGTACCAATAGTAAAATGGTGGATAGTCTGTATTCCTCGTTGCCATTGCCCGTTCGTAAAAAAATAAACAATAGAATTATTCAGCGGACATTTCGCGAATCGCTTGACAAGAGAAACTTTTCATTAGCTCAAAACGTTGGTTATTTTGCCTATACGACATGGACATCTAATTATTTGCGCGCTTCCAATTCCCAAGGTTATTATCCCTTGGAGTATAAAAGGCTAATGAAAGATAGTCTGTCTTACGTCCGGATGGCAAGGAATTATTATGAACAATCATTTTATAAGGTGGACCCCGATTCCTTGTCTCGAATGGATTTTGCGCAAGATCGAAAGATCAATTTTTCAGGAAATCAACTTGTGTTGGACAGTGCACAAAATGCGGAGTTCAAATCGTTGGTTGGTAAAGGACGTAAATATTATCAGGATGACCTGGCAAATAATTTGAATTATGGTGCTAAACAGATCTTGGCCTTTGAGAGAAATGATCCTTCGGTTATATTTGATGCGATCCGTTGGCAAAAGAAAACAATAGATCTCAAACCTGATGTGCCAGCATTCCGTTATACGATGGCTTTATTGTTGTATCGGGTTGGCTTTTATGCGCAGGCAGAAGAAGAACAACAGAGAGCTGTGAAATTATCGAAGTCAAATAAGCTCTATCAGGAAAAAATGAAGGCCGTATTGAAGCAGATGCAGTCCAGACGATTATGATCAGGGCTAATTTGGAGCGGGACCTGTATGTAAACGGATTGGAATGGTAAACTGCACACGTACAGGCATACCGTATTGATAACCCGGAGCCCATTTTTCGGCTTTCTTCAGTACTGCTATACCATTTGCTGCTGTTCCATACCCGAGGTCATTAATCACTTCAAATTCATTCGCCAGACCATTTTTTTCAATGACAAAACTGATGAGAAGTTGTCCTGATACTTTTGCATTTAAAGCTTCTTTGGGATATTTATAATTCTGGGCAATAAAGATCATAAGGTTTTTTATCCCGCCAGGGTATTCCGGTTGGACATCTCGACGTGTATAGGGATGCACATTGCCCATACTATCTGTGCTGGTTCCCTTGCTTAACACACCTTTTTCATACCATTCTTCAAACTTGATCTTTCCTTTTTTTAAAGTACCTTCCCAATGTCCTTGACGTAATCCATCAACATATACACCTTTTTCAGTATTTATATTGTTTTTAAATTCGAAAGTGCCATTTCCATTTTCGACCTGCTTTCGGCCTGTTGAATCAGCATAATAGATTAGTCGGCTATGCTGGTCCTGAAAAAGAAATTCGTTGGGACTGGCTTCAGAACCGGAGAAAAATCTAATTTCTCTTAAAAGACCATTTTCGTGGTATCTTTTTACAGTATCGCTCAGTTTATTGTCTTTATATCCGGCTGATACCGCTAGGTTGCCATTGTTGTAATAACTTTCAATAATGCCTTCCAGATATAATCTTCGTGGGTCAGCTACTTTTGTCCAGCCATGTCTTTTTAAATTGCCATTTGGATAGTAATCGTTTACTTCGTAAAGCCCCAATTCATTTGCTGTTAAACGAATAATGTTTGTGTAAGCGGCTGAATCTTTTATAGCAGTAATACCACGATTTTTCTTCATATAAGTGACAATTGTTTCTTGTGCTTTTGCATGAATCACAAGGCCTGTAAAAAGGAAAAAAATAATGTATTTGTGTATATTTAAGGGATAATAGTGCATGATATGGTTAATTTTATTTAATCAAATATATATTTTTTAGGTGAAATAATCCGCAGCGTTGGACAAACTATTTCGAGTGGAATGATGTCCTCTAAGTAAAAGATTATGAATAATTCACCTATGCAGAAGATTGCACGAGTTGGTCTAGGTACCTTTTTGGTGGTAGCCGGTATTGGACATCTGTCCTTCGCCCGCAAGGAATTTCAGGCTCAGGTGCCGGACTGGGTTCCGATCTCCAAAGATGATACTGTTGTATATTCCGGTATTGCGGAAATTGCTTTGGGTGCTACACTGATTTTCGCACCTGCTAAACAGCGATCGAACGTTGGAAAAATCGCAGCAGCGTTTTTTGCAGCTGTGTTTCCCGGAAATATTGCTCAATATAAAGACCATCGCGACGGCTTTGGATTGGATACGGATGGAAAGCGGCTTGCCCGTTTATTTTTTCAGCCTATATTGGTTGCATGGGCTTTGAAAAGTACATGCAAGAGCTGATTGGGTGAAGACTGGTTGAACAGAAGTTGATACAAAATTGTAAAAAACAAACCATATGTCTGCGGCTGTTGTCCTATAGGTATCCATGTAAGGAGTAACTTAGTTAAAAGGTCGGGTGTTCCATTTTCATCCGACCTTTTTTATTTTTTTGCGCTATTCTTTTGCTAATTTCCAACCTTTTGTGTTTTTTTATTGCTCATTTAAATAATTATATTCGCATCAAACATATAAAATAACTAACCTATAAAAGTACAGACCAGATGGAAGAAAAGAAATTAAATGAACTGAGCAATGAAGAGTTGTTGGTTCTCAAAAAGAAAGCTAAACCCACGAAAATAATCAATGCATCGATTATTGGCTTTTGTTTGGGCATTGCTGCCTACAGTATATTCGTAGCCGGTTTAACCTGGCCTACAATTTTCCCATTGATATTGGCCATTTTGTTCTTTAAATATTTTGGAAAAAATGAGAAAGCACTAGATGCGGAGTTGAAAGCCCGAAATCTGAAATAGAAAAAGAAAACCATTGCAGCTGCGCTGTTGTTTATTTTAAAAAACAGCTTAAGATGAGAAGGGAACAAATAGAAGCATGGGTAGCGCAAGGTTACAATGTGCTGGAGCACAGGAAGCCCAAAGTTGTACAGGGCGATGTATGGGCGTATCTCAATCAGTGTGACGGCCGTGGTACCGATGTATATGCGCTTTCTGAATTGGAGGAATGGTCGGATATGGAACTTGCAGAAATGGAACTGAAAAAATATGCCGATCAGTACGGACAGATGGGCGAGAAGCTGTTTCTGCGAAATGAAGCAATCCGAAATAAAGAATTTGATAAGTATGAAGCCTTCCTGTTGCTTTTTTTTCCGGACAGTGTCGAAAAAGAGCTGGAGGAAGCACGGTTTTTGGCCGAGCGTGTGAAACGTGTTAGCAAGGAAGAAATGGAAAAATGGACGCTGGCCCACACAATCAATGTACTGATATCTGATCTTCACTGCTTGGACTATGGATCCATTATGAGCGGGATGGTGATGCCATCCGAAGATGTGGTCACTTATACCGACGACGGGCTTAGCGATACCATTGATTGCCATGTTACGCCGATGGAGTTTTTCGCTCATACCAACCACGACTATTACTGGATCGATCCTGTCATAAGAAAATCCTAATGGAAGCCCTTATAAGAGCCTTTTAGGCTTACTTTTCATGCAGAATAAGGTAAGCTTCTCCTGAACTGATTTCTTTTTTTGGTAATTACATTTCGGCAGATTCGGCAGCTTTGGCCTCGAGTGGAAAAAGGAACTATGTGAAAAAAGTAATGTTTAATGACAGGTGCGCAAGGTGAACGCGGTCAACAAAAACCGATGGATGCGTGGGAAGCGAATTGGTTAAAACATAAAAGGTTATATAGTTATGATGAAAAGAAGAACGATAAAGATTTTAAAACTGTTTACTGTTATTTTTTGTGTTTTTCTTGAGTTGTAGCCATCATATCGAAAAAAAGCTAGAGGCAGTAATCGATGACCCCAACGATCTGGAACTGCCTCGGAAAGTAAATGATTCGCTTTGGCGTCGAGCAATTAATGCAGGAGATTTCAAGGCTTATAATGAAGTGTCAAATAATTATTTGCTAATCTTAAAAATACCTGAGTTGTATTATTATGTACTATATTATGTACTATTGATGGCAAATTGATAGGAATGCCCAAAAAAATGAAGGCGATGAGTTTCTGTTAGTCCACCTTAAACCGTTTGGGATACTCGCCTGTGGTATCTAGGCTAAAAAATCATCTCAATATCATATTTCTGTTCAAGGGCCCTAAACTCATCTGCCGATAACGGGGATTGTAGATCGGTATACAGTTCAGGTCTTAGATTTTGGATATAACTGTCTAATGTCGCTAGCGTCTGTTGCATAATCGTCGATTTTTGATGCATGCATAAAGTTAGTCATAATTGGCTGAGTATGCGAATTATCATGTGCGCTTAGGGTCGTAAGAAAAGTTAAAAATGTTAATAATTATTTAATGGGAATTAGTGTAAATTTATGTCAGCATAAAGCTGTAGCTATGTTCATCATTGGATAAAACGATAGCGGATCTTCAAGTGTTATTTATGCAGTTGTCGTTTTTATAATTTACTGAATACGGATGAAAAAGATCGAACTAGTCCCACTTGTTGGGATTCAAATTGAAGGTATTGGTCAGGTTAATCTCGGTGCGGGCCGTACTGAAGTTCAACGTGTACTTGGTGCTCCTTCGGATGCGCTGGACGACCAATATTATTATGATGAACTCGAATTGAGACTTGATTTTAATGATCAGGGAACATTGGAATTTATAGAAAGCATCAATGGACCCTATCCAGAAAAAACTGAAATCAGTATCTATGGTGTTAATCCATTTCAGGTCGAAGCGACTGAACTTATAAGCATCCTGAGTGATAAAAACGCGGGTGAGGTTGATGATGCCGAAGCGGGATATTGCTATACATTTTTAAATAGCTCTGTTGGTGTCTGGAGACAGATTACTGAAGAGGATGTTCAGGAGGAGATTGAGGAAATCAAAGCCGATGGCGAATACGAAGACAATGCGGATATGCTGCTGGAGGACCTTAAAAAGTCAAAGTTCTTTTGGACGATTGGCATTGGCGTAGCGGGATATTACGCGGAATAAAAATGATTAACCTACTGAAACAGTTGCCTAAATTCCACGAGGCTTTAAAAAGCGCTTCATTGACCTGATATTGGAAAAAATCGTAGGAGTGAATATGTTTTGCCAATTCGCTGTTCCAGAGAAAATCGGGATGGATCAACAGGATCCAGCCGCTGGGTTGCGCCTGTACTTCCTGATTGATCTCCACTTTTAGAAATTGTAATGGTGAGACAAAGGTGAGTATGTCCGAGTCGAAGTCATAGTGCTGCTGTCCATAATTGAACCTCACGGGGTAATGTACTGACTGTAATCAACCAGGCTGATCAATGGATGGTCGGGTTTAGGTAGTCCGCAAAAGCTGCGGAATTCCGAAAGGGAATGAAAGCAAAATGTATTCTTCATGTTGTAAATTTACTGAATTTTTAATTTGATTATTGTGAAATATCCTAGGAAGCTCCATATGCTGAACTAAGCTGTTATACGGATTGCTCGAAACCTGTTGACACGGTATAACTTTTCCATTTTTCGATTTCTGCCCTAAGCATGTTGATCTTGTTTTTGGCCAGTTCATACGCATCTTCGCCCATTAAAAAATGGATTGGAGGCTGCTCCAGCGTGCTAAGCTCGATTAATAGGGTTGCTGCTTTCTTGGGATCGTTTGCCTGATTCCCATGGATCTAATGCAGATGGGTGGATTCGTTTTCTCGGGCAGTTACATAAGCTGCGATCGGATTGGCTGCGGTATGTAAGGATCTCACGGATAAAAAATCAGTTCAGAAGTAGCCGGGATACACCAAGGTCGTGTGTACACCAAAAGGTTCCATTTCGACAGCGAGGGCTTCGGTAAAGCCTGCGACAGCAAATTTGGTGGAGCAATAAACACCAAAGGCTGGGTAATTTCCTGCGAGTCCGCCGATAGATGGTATATTGAAAAGATGTCCCACTTGTTGACGTCGCATATGGGGGCGATATGTCGGATGGCATTGAGGGATCCAAAGACATTCACTTCGAAGTTGCGACGTGTTTCCAGGTCACTGAGCTCCTCTAGGGTTCCAGTTTGGCCATATCCGGCATTGTTGACCAGTAAATCAATCTTTCCGAAATAATCAATGGCCGATAGTACTGCCCGGGCAACGTCTTTGTCATCGGTAATGTCTACTTCAAGCGGCAGAAAATTTTCCTGATCGCCGATTTCATCTTCCAGCGCCTGTTTTGTTCGTGATGTGGCAACTACAGAATAATCTTGGGCGAGCAGCTCTTTAACGAGGTTGAGACCAAGCCCTTTGGAGGCACCAGTGACGAACCATACTTTTTGTGATTTCATGTGTTTCTGTTTTAAATAAATTGATGACACAAAGATGGCCAACCCACCGATTTTGGATGTAGGCAGATCAACGGATCTTGTAGTCAGATAGTGGATAAGCTATTTTTTCTTTAAAACAATTTTTGCTTTTAAGTGCTTTATTTAAAGGTGATGCAGATCTTTTAAGGTTGTGCACCTTGAGATGGCAGTTAAACTTTAAAGACGTTGATATGTTAAAAAAAAATGATGTTGCCCCTGATTTTACCTTGTATGCGACCCCCGATCAAAAAATTAGCTTATCAGAATTCAAGGGGCATAATGTGATATTGGCATTTTACCCTGCAGATTGGAGTCCTGTATGCAGCGATCAGATGGCATTATATAATGAAATGCTCAAGTATTTTAAGAAATATGATGCCGAAATTATGGGTATTTCCGTTGACAGCAAATGGTGTCATATGGCGTTCGCACAGTCGCGAAAGCTGCATTTTCCGCTCCTGGCCGATTTTGAAGCTAAGGGCGAGGTTGCCAAAAAATATGGTGTTTATGATGATGAAGAAGGTGAGTGCAAGCGCGCACTCTTTGTAATTGATAAGGAAGGGATTATTGCTTGGAGTTATCTATCTCCAACGGCGGTCAATCCAGGTGCAGACGGTATTATCGAAGCATTGGAGAATCTTAAATTAAAATAATTATGTCATTGAAACCGAAGGTCAGCAATGCTGACCATATATTGGGAAATGGCCAGGCCGATCTGACCATTGTTGAATATGGGGATTATCAATGTCCACATTGCGGTGCAGCCCATCCCATAATAAAAGAAATGATGGCCGAACTGGGAAGCCAGATCAGGTTTGTATTCCGTAATTTTCCACTTTCGGAAATGCATCCTTATGCTCAACCCGCAGCATTGGCGGCGGAAGCGGCAGCACTGCAGGGAAAATTTTGGGAGATGCATGATGCCATTTTCGAAAACCAGAACTTGCTGAGTGCGAGATTGCTGTTGGATATCGCCGAGCAACTGGATTTGGACATGCCAAAGTTTAAATCTGATTTGCAGGACGAGGCGTTACAGGATCGGGTAGATGGCGATTTTGAAAGTGGTATGCTGAGTGGCGTTAATGGGACACCGACATTTTTTGTCAATGGACAGAAATTTGACGGTGGCGCGGAAGATCTGGTTCAAATATTAGGTGAAAACTGAATATATGATTACTATTTAAACACAGGTGCGCACACGACGAGAAGCCTTTTGCAGGAAAATAGGACCTATCGTAAAAAACGGATAAATCTGTTGTATAAATAATGAATTATCGTTGTTTTTAAATTAACTTTTGCTTTTTTAATATGCTTAAATACAGTGGTACATTGTGGTTGGACTATAAATTGCAATCCAATTAACATATCATGTAAACAATAAAATTCTTAAACTAATCATCATGGCAACATTCAAAGTTTAAGACGGAACAGAAATTTATTACAAAGACTGGGGAACTGGACAACCGATTGTATTTCATCATGGTTGGCCTTTATCCAGTGACGATTGGGGCGCGCAGTTGATGTACTTACTCGAAAAAGGGTACCGTGTGACCGCACACGATCGCCGGGGGCATGGTCGCTCGACGCAGACGGCGACAGGTAATGAGATGGATACCTATGCGTCGGATATTGCACAATTGGTAGAAGCATTGGACTTAAAAGATTCCATCCATATTGGTCACTCAACAGGTGGTGACGAGGTTGTTCGCTACATAACAAATCATGGTACTTCTCGGGTTTCAAAAGCTGTATTGATCAGTGCGGTTACCCCTACAATGGCCAAGAGTGCTACAAATCCCGATGGTGTACCTATGGAGGTTTTTGACGAAATAAGATTGAATGCTGCAACACGTAGACAGCAGTATTTTCAGGATTTTACCCTCGCTTTTTATGGCTATAACCACGATGGCGCGAATGTACAACAAGGCGTGATGGACAACTGGTGGCGGCAAGGGATGATGGGCGGTATTAAGGCTCACTATGATTGTATCATAGCTTTCTCTGAAACTGATTTTACGCAAGAACTTAAAAAAGTAGAAATTCCTGTCTTAGTATTGCATGGTAAAGATGATCAGATCGTACCGATTGATATAACGGGCAGAAGAGCGGCTAAGTTAGTCCAAAATGGTACTTTAATTACCTATCCCGGTTTCCACATGGAATGCCTACTACAGAAGGGATACCATCAATAAAGATATCCTGGCTTTTATTAGCGAAAAATAAGCGCATACAAAAAAAACGATAACAAAAAGATGCTGCCTTGAAAAAATACTCGAGGCGGCATCTTTTTGTTATGCTATCTTGGGCCTATTTCTATTGGTCACTACGGCTGGAAGTAAAGTAACAGATGAGCATTGCTATGCTAGAAAGTATAATCAGCTGCTTAGCAAAACTGACGGGTGGTAGGATTTTTAAATTTATTATCGTTACGTACACAGAGACCTCTAAACGAATTAATTTGTAGGTTTGACCCTAAGAAAAATGCAGAAATAGGCTGAGTACCTTTAATGCGATCCCGCTTGACGGATTTAATTGAATATGGTCTGTTGCCCTTCTCGGTCACTTAGTGTATTTCTGGATTATGAAAAAGGGGACTTTAGGTTTTTGAATTGAATGGATTAAATTTTAGGTGTGTCAATACTTGTTTTTATAATTTATGTTACATAAAAGATAAATTTTGATTATTTAATGGTGTGCTAAACCTGTTTAGGTAGTAATGTTGTTGATATTAATTAAATATTTGTTAACATTACGGTAAATTATAAACCAAGTCAAAGCATCAACTTTGATGCAAAATTCTAAACCAGACTAAAAATGCAAAAAACATTACTAATCAGTATGGCATTGGGTCTCTCATACCCCACTTGGGCTAATGTAGAGCGCGATTATGTCAAATTGAATCAAGAGGTGCACAGTATTGCAGTTCAATCTACCGTGAAAGGGGTGGTAAAAGACAAAAACGGAACAACCTTGTCAGGAATTACCATTACCAATTTAACCAGCCAAAAAACAACCTCAACGAATGTAGCGGGGCAGTTCACGATTGAAGCCACTATAGGGCAAAGACTCAAATTGACAGGGATAGGCTACAGTGAAAAGATCGTCAGCGTGACGGGAGGGCAGATCGATATCATCATGGAATCTAAAGATACCGAACTGGAGGAAGTTGTGGTGGTCGGTTATGGTACGCAGAAAAAAGTGAATCTTACCGGTGCAGTAGACCAAGTGGGATCGGAAGCTTTTGAGGGACGCGTACTGGGTAATGCAAGCCAGATGCTCCAAGGTGTAATTCCCAACTTGAATGTAACTCCTGCAGATGGTAAGCCCAATCGTGCACCAAGTTTCAATATCCGTGGGACAACTTCCATTGGTCAGGGTGGAAGTGCACTTGTGCTTATTGATGGTGTCGAGGGTGACCTTTCGGCGATCAATCCCAATGATATTGAAAGTGTAACTACACTCAAAGATGCGGCTTCATCTGCGATTTACGGCTCTCGCGGTACCTTCGGGGTAGTTTTGGTTACAACGAAACGTGCCAAGTCCGGAAAAACTTCGATCAACTATTCAGGAAGTGGCTCTTTTCAAAAACCTGTAACCTTGCCTAAATTCGTGACAGATGGTTACGAATATGCTTCGCATTTCTTTACAGCCTATAATGCCTGGAACAATTATTCTTCGATTCCGAGCAAGCTCAACAAGACACAGATCTTTACAACAGATTGGCTGGAAGAATTTAAGAGAAGAAAAGAACAGGGCATTACCGAACAGGTCACTGTCGACGATCAGGGTAATTATGTATACTACGGTAATGAAGATTATTACGGTACGTTGATCAAGGACAATACGTTTGTCCAGGATCACAACCTGTCCATCAGTGGCAATTCAGAAAAAATGGATTACTATATTTCTGGACGTGCTTACGACTACAATGGCCTGTACCGCTACAACAGTGATAAATATAAGACCTATAATACCCGTGCAAAAGCAGGACTTCAGGTCACCGACTGGTTACGGATAAGCAATAATATCGATTTTAATTATGCCAAATACAGAGACCCATCGACTGCTGGTGAAGGTGGAAATATCTGGCGCAATATTGCCGATGAGGGACACCCTTCTTCGCCGATCTTTAACCCTGATGGATCTATGAGCTTCTCTGCAGCCTATACAGTAGGGGATTTTATCTATGGTAAAAATGGTACGAATACGGCTAATCAGGATCTCCGCAATACAACTTCTTTCGAGACTAAGTTTTTCAACAATACGTTCCGCATTAAAGGGGATCTGACTTTTAGAAATCGCGATTTTAATTCGGTAAGAGTCCGTGTGCCTGTTCCGTATAGCACACAGGAGGGAAAAATGTTGCGGTTGGAAACAAGTATGAACGACAATATTTATCAAGTAGACCAACGCTACCGTTACTTGTTTGGAAATCTCTACAGTGAATATGAACGCACAATAGGCGATCATTATTTTAAGGGTTTGCTCGGATACAATTATGAGCAGCGTACGTATAATTCAACCTATATTACCAAAACAGGTCTACTCAATGATGATGTTGAAAATATCAACCTGGCAGTAGGGCAGAATACCACAGCGACAGCGGGATATAACAAGTACCGTAATGTCGGGGTATTTATGCGTGCCAATTATATTTTCAAGGACCGTTACCTTTTTGAATTCAATGGCCGCTACGATGGTTCGTCCAAATTTCCGACAAACCAACGATGGGGATTATTCCCTTCCGCATCCCTGGGCTGGCGTATTTCTGAAGAGCCATTCTTCCAGGTGGACAAAAGAGCACTTTCTGATCTGAAGTTAAGAGCGTCCTATGGTTCATTGGGTAATGGTAATGTCGATCCGTATTCCTATTTGGATATTTACGAGATCAAGATTATGGATCGGGTATTGAACGGACAGAAGCCGGCATATACCTCGGTGCCTAAGGTGATCCCGGATAACTTAACTTGGGAAACAGCGCGCACGGCAAACTTAGGTCTTGATCTATCGTCTTTAAATGGAAAACTGACTTTTACGGGCGATATCTATCAACGCAAGACCTTAAATATGTATACCTTAGGTGTAGCTTTGCCTGATATCTTTGGTGCGGAGTCGCCGAAAGGGAACTATGCTGACATGACCACAAAAGGTTTTGAAGTGAGCTTGACTTATAAGGATAGATTCGATCTGAACGGTAGTCCTTTCAATTGGTCCGTAAGGGGTACTTTGGCTGATTATAGATCCAATATAGACCGTTACGAAAATAAAGAGGGTTTAATCAAAGATGGATCGTATTATGAAGGTCAGCGAATCGGTGAAATATGGGGCTATGTAACGCAGGGTTTATTTCAGAATCAGGCGGAAATTGATGGTGCTGCAAAACAAAAATTGATCAAATCGTCAAACAATGGTACAATATATCCAGGTGACGTACGTTTTGCGGATCTAAATGGTGATGGTGTAATTGATTATGGAAATAATACGATTTATAGCCATGGTGACAGAACTGTAATCGGTAATGCCGATCCACGATATATCTATAGTTTTAACCTTAATCTGGATTGGCAAGGTATTTATTTCTCGTCTTTCTTCCAGGGTGTGGGTAAGCAGAATTGGTACCCGAGCAATGAATCTATTTTTTGGGGACAATACAATCGACCTTACAACAACTTGCCGGAATGGCACCTCAACAATTATTGGACTGAAGACAATCCAAACGGTTATTTTCCTCGCTATGCTGGGTACAATGAATCTATCAAAACAACGCCACAGACAAGATATCTTCAGAACGTTGCCTATATACGGATGAAAAATATACAGATCGGATATAGTTTTCCTAAATCTGTAACCAACAGGTTAAAAATTAGTAGTCTTCGGGCTGGACTTTCGGGCGAAAACTTATGGACCTGGTCGCCTCTTTACAAAAAAACGAAGGATCTCGATGTCGGTAATCTGGGCAAATCTGATCCGGAGATCGGAACGGGTTCTGGCGACGGATTTAACTATCCGATTATGAAGAGTGTTAGTTTTAATTTATCTATTGGCTTATAGTTTTTTATTATCATGAAAAAATTATTTTATATACCTATTGTTGCGCTTTTGTTCTCCTCCTGTGAACTAAACGAGCTGCCGAAGGCAGGTGCCACCGAGGAGGATATCTTCGGGAGCGAAAGTGGATTAAAAAATTACAGCAACTCATTCTATCGGAATATTACCTCTGGTAGTGACGCTTATAAAGGTGACGCTATGGCTGACTATTCGGCCGTAAATAGCCTCAATGATTTTATGGTCGGCGGCGCTTACAGTGCTGAGATCAGTTCGGGGTGGTCCTGGACTACCCTGCGTAATATCAACCAATTGATAGCTAAATGTAATAGTCCCAAATTGAGCGATGCCATCAAAAATAATTATATCGGCTTAGCCCGCTTTTTCAGAGCTTGGTTCTATTATGAGAAAGTAGTTCGTTTTGGCGATGTGCCTTGGGTAGATCACCCTTTGGCGGTTGATGAGACGGATATTCTTAAAGCACCACGGGATTCGCGCGAAGTGGTCATGAAACACATCATGGAAGATCTGGACTTTGCCTACGCCAATATCACAAATACGGCGGGCGACGGTAGTACGGTTAATAAATGGACAGCACTGGGTTTGAAGACCCGAATCGCGCTGTTCGAAGGAACATTTCGTAAATACCAAAAGCTCAATTTGGCTACACAGCCGGAAGTATTTTTCCAGATGGCGGTAGACGCTGGCAAGATTTTAATGGAAAATGGTCCTTATGGGCTTAATATCTCCGCAGATCCTAAAACATCACAGCGACAGTTGTTTACCAGTAATACTCCAGTGACAAAAGAGGTTATGTTGGCCGTAACTTTCAGTAAAGATCTTGCGCTTTTGAACGATGCCAACTGGTGGTGGACATCAGCAACCTACGGTCCACGTTTAAGTTTGGTAAGGCCTTTTATCAATAGTTTTTTGAATGTTGACGGTACTCCTTATACGGATAGACCGAACTTTCAGACTGAGGAATTCTATGAGGAGTGTCAAAATCGCGACTTGCGCTTGGCGCAGTTGATCCGGACGCCAGGATATTCCCGTAATGGACAGCCTGCTCCCCCAAATTTTGCAAGTTTTACCTATACGGGGTATCAACCGATCAAGTATACTTTAGACGATCCCTATTACGACAATGGCGGTTACAATACCAATGCAGTTCCTTTAATGCGTTATGCGGAAATATTATTAAACTATGCTGAAGCGAAACAGGAACTAGGTACCTTCAATGATGCGGATTGGTCGAAAACTATTGGAGCATTACGCTCAAGGGCAGGAATAACAAGTGGAACGAATACACTGCCGACCAAAGTGGATACCTACTTGAAAAATACATTCTTCCCCGAAGTCAATAGTCCCGTACTTTTAGAAATACGTCGTGAAAGACAGGTGGAATTAGCCCTTGAGGGTTTCCGTTTCAATGATTTGAAGCGATGGAAACTTGGACCGCTTATGGCAAATTTGCCTTGGACGGGAATTTATATCCCTGCTTTAGATAAGCTGATTGATATCGACCACAATGGAACGCCAGATGTCGTGTTCTATGATGGAAGTAAATCAGCTCCTTCGATAACTGTTCCTGCAGGAGTAGCCAAGGTGGCTATAGGGGGTAAAAGTACCAATTTCCAGACAATGACTTCGGACAATCACCTGGAATGGTTTAAAGCTGTGAAGCGTACTTGGGATGACAATAACAAGCAATACCTTTACCCAATTCCGTCTGCAGCGATTGTGCTGAACGGAAATCTGACACAAAACCCAGGTTGGAGTAAATAGGAATTTAACCTATTAGTCCCCATAAAAGAAGGCTCCTTGCATTGCAAGGAGCCTTCTTTTATG